>JAFVHT010000061.1 GCA_017474285.1 Acetobacter sp. | reverse complement strand
ATCTGCGTATTGATACCGCTTTTTTTACTTCAACAAAACAACAAAACAGCAAAACACGCGCTTCTTACTAGGATATGTTATTTTAGAACCTCTTTTTCAAGAGGTAAAAAACAAAATACCAACATAAATTTAGACTGTTACCCCAACAAAAACACTAACAAGCTCTTTCCATACGATAAAGACATCATTTTGCTTTAGAAACAACAACCATTGCAGGCTTTAACAAACGACCATGAAGAGTCCATGCAGGCGTCCCATGAATAACCGTCCCATGGGCATGCTCATCACTTGGTTGTTCAGCCATTGCTTGATGCAAATGCGCATCAAAGGCACACCCTACAGAATGATGACATTGAATACCGTGCCTCTCCAAAACAGTCAAAAAAGAACGTTCTATCCCTTTAACACCCTCACGTACACCTGTAAGAATACTGTCTTCCCCTTCTTGAGCCTGTGGTAAACTCTCTAATGCACGCTGAAGATTTTCTGCGACTTCTACAATGTCTTTTGCAAATTTCTGCACAGCATATTGACGCGCTTCCTCAACTTCTCGTTTAGCACGTGCACGAACATTCTGGTTTTCTGCCTCAGCGTACATCCATTTTTTCTTAAACTCCTCAACAGAACGCTCAAGATCTTGAATCTGTTCCCTTAGTCCCTCTTTTTCGTGAGACGTTTCCGCCTGTGAACTATGTCGATGACAAGATTCATTACTATGTGGTACATCATGATGCGCTCCTCCAGAACTACGCACATCTCTTTCCTCAGAAGAGCCTTGAGAAATATCCTTCACGAATTGTTCCCCCTCATTAGCCTGCCCCTCATTAGCCTGAGAAGCATGTGTTGGAGAGAATGCGTTGTCATGAGACACATCATGATGTGTCTTTTCAGAATGATGATGAAAAGTTCTTGAACTCTTATTCATGATTATACCTTAATAACTATACCTAGAAACCTCTACAGTATGCTCACTGTAGTCACATACTTAAGCCAGTTCAGGTGCTCATCTCTTCCGTTAGAAAAGATTTGAATTTAAACACCTTACCGTAATCATAGCACTACAAAACAAACACGACACGTCCTCTCTAACGTCAACACCTCACTATATTGATCTTTTAACCTTTGTAACGGAGTTATTATATAGTAACAGTGTAAGGAAAACAATGACAGAACACGCAAAAACAAAACCAGCTTGCAGGCAATATCGCCACACAACTCATGAAATTACGGGCACTTACTATGGCAAAAAATGCCGCAGAAGCCCAAAAAAGAGAGGAAGAAACACAAGAGAAAGCCAAAGCCGAAGCCTTCTATTATCAAGTCTTCCTTACAGATAGCTACGCCCCTATGAAAAAACACGTGTGGAAATAAAAACACGTGTAGAAATAATCTTTACAGAGGAAATCGACAAATGAAAAAAAGTGCCCCCACCTTCAAATTTTTATTAGGTATTAGCCTTGCTGTTTCTCTTTCTGGCTGTGCTGGATGGGGAACACGGAACACTCATTGGAGCAACAACCAAAACAATAATTCGAGTATTTGGAGTAGGGGTTACGAAATTGGGACTGAATGGACTAAAGTCACGGGCGGCGTTAGAAATTACGGACCATACCCAACACCTAATCTGGTCACGTGTTCTATCAAACCGGCAACGGTCAACGCCATAGAAATAGGGCTTCGGAAGCTTGCAGCTCAAAAAGCAAGAGAAGGTATCTCTCCATTTACATTAATCAAAGATTACCTCATCCCTGCCGGAAACCAGCTTTTTATACAAAACAACCCACAGCCTCTTAATGCGCTTTACGCCCAAATCCAGCCACAAACTCTCGCTAACTTTATGATCGGCTGTAACGAAGTCACAGTACAAGAAGGAAAAATATTAATTAAAGACAGAAAAATACTAAATGAAGAAGCAAAAATACTAAATAAAAAGTTAGAAACAATGAGTAAAAAAACGTTGGCTTTGCAACACTACCTCGACGGCATGCAACACTACCTCGATACCACACCAGCCCCTCAACCAAGTCTCCAAACTTTTCAATATAGCTATATCATAGCTCACCCTGAAATAGAAAAGGCAATGGAGGGTGTTGCAGATAGATATATGGGGAAGCCTCTCCTTCTCTTTTCGGCGCTACTCATCTCTATAGAACAGAATCAACTAAACAATGTCTTTGATCAAACGATCAATACGATAAACAATATGAGCTTCAACAATATAAATATAAACAACTTAAACAACTTAAACAATACAGTAAACAATTCTATAGATCAAATAAACAATTTATTCAAGATCAACACCATACAAGGCTTACAACAACAGTTGCAACAACGCCACCTTACGATAAATCAAATACTCCAAAAACCACTACTACTAAAACCCCTCCCCCCAATCAATTTTGCAAGATTTCGCATGACATTTGGCGGTGTCCTCTTGGGTGCCGCCGAACGTGTAGTCGATCCATACCTTATAATCTCATCCATGAGAAAACTTGAACAAAAACAACAGCGACTTTATCAAATGGGACAGCAAATTCATCAACAATTACAGCAAACTAATCAACAATTACAGCACCTTCATTACATGCAGGAGCATCACATAACAGAATCACCACAAGAAATTATTAATGATCTTGACTCTCTGCCCAATCATGGGGGGCTGGTGTTTTGAATGCCATCAATTACGAAAAAGCTGTTATCGCTTCACAAAATGGCAATTATATGCCACTTATCGCGATTTATTCACAAGTCCAGCCACAAGCATGGCGCAACTATTTCGTCAGCTATTATACGCTTTCACAAAAATACCATCAAAAAGCCAAAGTAAAAGATGTCAACTTCAAATAAGAGACCACTGATGATAAACGCATGCTCTCCTTCTTAACCAAAATATCCCTCTTGCTGTTTATTGGGTGTTTCTGTATGGGTGTTCTGCTTGGCTCGCCCCTCCCATGCCATGCCCAAACATACAGCAACGGGGGAATACTCTCTCAACAAAACAGCGATAATTTGAACACCATCGACCAAATAATGACGGCTTTTGAAAACGCCACACAAGAATGGCAGTCCGTCTTTACAAATTACGCCAAAGACTTGTTCTGGCTTCTTGTGCCCATCGCTATGGTCTGGCGTTTCGGACAAATAGCCCTCAAAGGCGAAGGCTTAACCGAAGCTTTGGCTGAACTCGTCAGATTTACAATCTTTATCGGCTTCTATTATTGGCTCCTCGAAAACGGCACCGCCATCGCCCAAGCTATCGTCCACTCTATGGAAGAAATGGCAGGAACAGCCGCTCATACTTCTCAGGGATTAGATGCTTCAAGTATCCTCAATCTTGGGCTCTCTACCCTCGGCAATATCCTCTATAATAATTATAAAATCTTTTCACTTAACGAAAGCCATGATTTTGGCGCTATTTTTGACGTCGCCCTCGGCATATTCTTCGCTTGTCTTTGTGCCGTCATCGCAATCTATGTTTTACTCGCTGTCCTTGCCGTTTGGTTCCTCATGTATGCTGGTATCTTCATTCTCGGTTTTGGATCGACTTCTTGGACGTCCGACATGGCAATCAACTATTTCCGAACCGTCCTCGCTTCCTCCATACGTCTCGCCACAATCATCCTCATCGTCGGCGTTTGTCAAAATGTTATCGAAACTATAGCACAAAAAATGCAAGCGGGTATCGCCTATAGCTCCAATAACTTTATGATGATGACAGAACTTATCATCAGCGCCCTGATGATGTATCTTCTCATCAAAACCATACCCGAACTCTTAGCTTCTCTAGCGAAAGGTATTCTCGGCTCAAATAACCACCAGTCAGACCCTGCGAATGCCTACGCCAACGCCCTCATGCAACAACAGCTATACGCAAGCAGTTCTTCCGGCGGAGGCGGATCATCAAGAGCAGCAACAGAAGCGGCGACAAGACATGCCCAACAACTCGCCGCCTCTATGATGGCACACAATGACGCCGCAAGTAGAGCCGAAGAAAGAGCCGCTAGAATATCTTACCCAAAACCAGAAAGACCAAAACCTCCACCCACAACCTCAAGTTCATCACACTATATTCACGGCGTAGACTTTGCCAATCTTAAATATCCCAATCCAGACGCACCACCACCAAGTAACGACTAGCTTAACAGAGCGTGTTGTTTGTTCGATTGCGGCATCAGTGAAGTATGGTATTCCTGCGAATATCATGCTAGCTGTTGCCTCTCAAGAGGGTGGCAAAGCAGGGCAGGCCGTCTTAAACGCAAACGGTTCTGTCGATTATGGTGCCATGCAAATTAACACGGCTTGGCTTGCTGATTTAAGGAAATACGGCATTACGGCGCGCGATGTGACCAAAGCGGGGTGCTATGCATATGATTTAGCGGCGTGGCGTATACGGCAGCATATTAAGCATGATACGGGCAGTCTTTGGCAGAGAGTAGCGAATTATCATTCGTATACGCCGAGATTTAATTTAGAATATCGTCTTCAAATTGAAAGAAAAGCAGGCTTTTGGCTGGCGTGGTTACAAAAGCGTTTTGTTACGGTTGAAGTGCAAAGCCAGACCAAAGACACAACAAAGGCAAGCCAGCCTGTTGTTCGGACACAAACACGCCGATACACCAAAGCCTATGTCATGGCACACACAACACCGCGAACCATACAGGCGGCGGATTAGTGGTTGTTGCAAAAGAGTTGCTAAAATGCATCAAAACTTATATAGTAGACATGATAGGACTCCCCTCATATCGAGATTGATTCTCGATATGTCCCAAACAAAAGTTTGGCAGACAGGGGAGGCATTTTTTATATTCTAGTGATTTATATGGCAGAACAAAAACAAACAATAAAACCATTAAAACCTTATAAAAGCATAGAAGAACAAATAAAAATATTAGAAGAACGCCATTGTGTCATATCTGACACATCTCTCGCAAAAGAAACTCTTTCTAAAATCAATTATTATCGCTTTTCTGCGTATTTTCTTCCTTTCAAAGATAACAATGGTATGTATTTATCTGGCACGACCTTTGAAAGAGTTTTTCATATATATGAATTTGATAGAGAGCTTCGTTCTCTTCTATTTCAAGCTATTGAATGTATTGAAGTAACATTACGTACACGCATTGCTCGTACACACGTTGAAAATTGTAATCGTAACCCAATCTCATATCTCAACCCAAAAAATTTCAATAGATCTACAAAAGTGACAAAATTTCAGGAGAAAATAAAAGAAATAATTTCAAATAATAAGGATAGTCCTATTATAAAGCATCACAATGACAGTTATGGCGGAAAGCTTCCATTATGGGTTGTTATAGAATTTTTCACATTTGGTATGCTGTCTCGCTTTTATAGTAATCTAAAGATAAAAGACAAAAATGAAATTGCAAAGCAATATCAAACAAATCATGAGAACCTGAAAAGCTGGCTGCACTGCTGCAGTGTTGTACGCAATATATGTGCGCACGGTGAAAGGCTTTATTGTCGTACCTTTTCTGCTGTTCCTAAAGGTTTTAATCCGAAAGAAAAAGTTTCTAATAGTTTATGGGCTATGATGCTCGTTATAAAATCGCTTTATCCTTTTCCAGATAAATGGCAAAAAGAGTTTATGCCTCAACTGGAAAATATCATGGATAAATATTCAAAAGATATTGATTTGAAACATTTAGGCTTTCCAAAAAATTGGAAAGAAGAACTGATGAATTAAAAAACCCAGTTGTTTGCAAGAATGCGATAGTTGAAGAGTGGCAGGAATTTGCGGTTTTAGAATATCCCCAGAATGAGTGGATAGAGTTGTGAATTACCGTTTTGGTCCTCTTGTTTTTTCTGTCTTATCTTGGTTGTTTAGTTTAACGAGGATTGAGTGATTTTCGTTTATTTGGATTTTATTGCCTCGCTCTATTTGTTTGAGTTTGTATTCTGTTTTTTTATCTATGGGCATGACGAGAACAAGATCTGGAACATTTTCCTTTTGGAAGAGGAGCAAGGATTGGTTATCGACATGTCGCACGCCAAGGAATATGACAGAACCGCCTTTGCCTGTATAAACTTGGTGCGGGGGAATATCTATGCCAAGCAAGCGTTTTTGAGAACGCTCTTGGCAATATTTGATAGCAGCCTCTTGTTCTGGTGAGACTTGCTTTGGTGTTATTGGTTTTGTTGTTGCTGCTGTTGTTGGGCTATCTCCACCCCGTCGCAACTCGTGAGTTCTGTCGGCTCTTTGGTCGTCCATACGATGCCAGACATGAGACGGCACCAGCACTTCAGTTCTTCCGGCGTGGAAAACCAAATTGCTGCGTGACAATGTTCGCACGTCGTTGGTCTTTTGGGACGCCTTGTAGCGTCTAAACTCTCCAAAGTCTTGCTGGAATGTGTCTGTTCTGATGAACACACCGTCTGAAATTTCTAATATAGAAACGTCAAACGTTCCACCACCAAGGTCATACACTGCAACAGTGCCACTTCCCTTTTTCTCCAACCCATAAGCAAGTGCCGCTGCTGTTGGCTCATTGATAATACGCAACACTTCT
>JAFVHT010000060.1 GCA_017474285.1 Acetobacter sp. | reverse complement strand
TCAATATACGCAAAAAAGTAAAAGCTTGCATGGTAGCATTAAGTTTGTGCAGTGTTGTTCCGTTATGCTATACCCACCCCCACACCCCATTATGGCAGAAGAAACTTCTTCTCACGCAACACAAGAACAAGAGGCAACGGTTTTATTTAATAAAGGTGTTAAACTTGACCATTTACATCGCTATGAGGAAGCCCTTGCCGTATATAATAAGCTGATCACAGACTTCGGCGACTCACACTACACCATGGCAAAAGCTTTACTCAATGAAGGTAATGATCTTGAAATTTTACATCGTATAGGACAAGCGCGCGCTGATTGGGAGGAATTAATTTATCGTTTTAAGGACAACTCATACGTCATAGATCAAGATGCAGTAGCAAAGGCACAGCATAATCTTGCTATTACCAAGAAAAAAACCTTTTTAGAGAGGTTATCCTCTTATTTTTGAGGATAAGCGTCACCCCTTTAGGCATGTTGTTTCTATTCGGCTGAAATGCTTGAGGAAAATATTAGGGAGAATCGTGAGAAGAGTCTTTAACTTGTGGGGTTTGCGGCGTTTTCGGTAATAACGCAGGTACAAATGCCAAAGTCGCCACTAACGTACACCCGAGAGAGAGTAAAAGGAGACGCCCCATGCTGGCTGTGCCCGGATGATGTGACAAGGCTAATGATCCAAAGGCTGTGCCCGTTGTCAACGCTGAAAAAAGCACAGCGCGCGCTGTGGGTGAGGCTAAAGGATAACGCAACCCATCACGCCAATTCATCACAAAATAGATATTAAACGACACCCCAACCCCAAGTAACAACGGTAAGGCGATGATATTCGCGAAATTCAAGGTCTCCGGTATGACAACAATTAAAATAATAGTCATTAAGGCAGATAATAATAAGGGAGCCAAAACGAGTGCCATATCCAAAACACGCCGCAACATGAGAAAGAGAATCACAGCAATCATCACAATAGCTGCAGTAACAGCTTGTTCAAAAGCCCGCACAATTGAGTGAGCACTTTCAACAATATCGACCGCAGAACCTGCCACATCTGGCGCAATTTTCTGTAATGACGTTACAAAAGCGTCAAGAGAATCAGAGTTTTTTATAATCCCCTTGGGATAAACTTCTACTAATGCTCGCCCATCAGGGAGAAGATAATTATCGGCTAAAACAGGAGGGACATCTTTCATCGTAACAGGTTGCGCTTGTAACATTAAACGCAAATGATTAAGTTCCATTGGTAAAAAGCGTACAAGGTCTGTATTAGCTGTTATAAGCACGTTATCCGGTGCCTGTGACAAACGCACCAAAGCAGCTTGAACACGACGTAAAGGGCTTTGTTTTGGTAATTTGTTGAGCACACGCCCTAAATCTGTTGCCGTTTTTTGTGCAGCCGCACGCAATTCTGCCACGTTAGGCGGTGAAGCGGGTTTTGATACTATCAGCGTTGGTAAAAGCATCGTTGCCGCTTCTTGAATGATGGCGAGTTTTTCTTTCTGCTGCGTTGGCACAAAAGAGCCAAGCCACATAACATCGCGCACATCAGAAAGTTTAGAAAAACGTTGCGCTTCTTTTTGAGCATCCGCCAATGAGGGCGTTAGCAATTCTGCACTATAAGGCGATGTTTGCGGATTATTGATGAGCATCATCAAAGCACGCATACCCTCAGAATTAGGATTTTTAGTATGCAGAGGGTCACCGTCAAAACGTAAAAAAGGCACAAGCACAAGCCCAATGAAAGCTAGCGCACTAAAAAAAATGAGCATCCATTTCCGATAGGTACGGATCTGTATATCAACCACCTGCAAAAACCTAAAGCCCATTTCTGGACAATTAAACGTTGCATTACAGATCCGTAATAAAGCGGGTAAAAGGCTTGTTGTACATACAAAGGCAACAAGCATTCCAACCCCTGCAATGAGACCAAGCTGAGCAACCCCCAAAAATGCTGTTGGCGTAAAAGCCAAAAACCCCGCTGACGTTGCCAAAGCCGCCACGAGAATTTGCTTCCCCGTTTCGTCACCTGTACGTTGCAATGCCTTAAAAATCCCCTCTTGTGAAAAAGGCATTTCTTGTGCTCTAAAACGCACTGAAAACTGAATAGCAAAATCAACAGCAATCCCAACAAACAACACAGCAAATGCCACAGAAATCAGATTGAGCGTGCCTACAGCAAAAGCAGCAAATCCTGTTGTCAGTAAAAGCCCTATAATAAGCGTAATCACAATCGGGAAAATAACACGCCAACTTCTTACAGCTAATGTCAGCCATAATGTCACCAACGCTAAAGAGCCCAAAAGTCCTGCAACCATCCCTTCAGCCACAGTCGCAAACTCTTCATCGTCAAGTTGCACTTGCCCTGTAATATACACTTTTGCATGCCCTGAACGAACAAAAGGAAGCGTATTGATTGCCTTACGCATTGCATCGGCAGCAGCGCCTCCGGGCTGAAATGATCCATAATCCAATTTCGGTTTTGTAATCACAAAGCGATAACGACCAGCAAGATCTGTTAATTGCCCACCGAGTAAACGCTCCCACGACATAAAATACCCATGCCCATTGGTAACATTTTCCAAAGTATTCGCGAACCCTGCTAACGGTGCGTTAAACCCTCCTATATCTTGCCCTTGATCAACACCTAGTGCCACCAATGAAAGGGCTTTAAACAAACCTCGCGCTGAAGGATCTTGCGCTAAAGAGGCTAAAAAGGGCTGCGCTGTAATTGTATCATCTAGAACTTTACTTAAAGCGGAAACATCAAGAAACATCAACCCATTACGTACTAAATAAGGACTTGCATCAGGTTGGTGTACAAATTCAAAATCTTTATGGTCTAATGAGAGAATATGCGTTAATTGTCGGGCTGTTTCTTCACCAACCTCCGGCAAATTGGCATCAACAACAGCGATGAGTAGATTTTCTTTTTGCGGAAAAAGTCGTCCCATTTCGTCAGAACGTTGTTTCCACGGCAATGTAGGAGAGAGCATTTTGCTCGTATCCGTTGTGACGTCAAGGTGCGTCATTCCTGCGTATATCCCTATACCTGACAGCACAAGAAACACCATGACAACAGCCCACGCATAACGAGCACAAAAAACAATAAAACGACCTATGAAAGAAAACCGCATCGCTCTTAAAAAAATCCTACAAAAGCCTTACTTTTTAAAAAAGTAATACTGACTGACATAAACTCTAAAAAACTAAGAGTTAAAACTTATCACTCTATGCGCATTTTAACAAAATGAACAAAACTACTTCCCATTATCTTGCACTCAGGTGCCTTTTCCCCGAGAAAATCGTCCCTGTCCTGAAGAAAGACCCCTTACCTGCCGCAAAAGAACAATAGATTCCACACAAGCGGCTGCGGCCTCACGCCCTTTGTTATGCTGATCGGTTGTAGAACGTACGCGCGCCTGTTCTTGGTCATAGGTTGTTAAAATACCAAAAGCGATGGGCACTTCCGTAGTTAAAGAGGCCTGCATAATGCCAACACTCGCACTTAAGCTAATAAACTCAAAATGGGCTGTATCACCCTTAATAACACAACCTAAGCAAATAACTCCTTCATAACGATCGCTTTCTGCTAAAACTTTCGCAAGAAGTGGCAACTCAAACGCACCAGGAGCCATAAAAATATCTCGTTCTGAGACGCTGATCCCTTGCTCAGCAAGCCAAAGAAGAGCCCCCTCTTTTAAGCCGTTGGTAACTTCTTCATTAAATCGACTCACAAGCAGTGCCAAACGTGGTGCTGGAAAAAGCTGTGATAAATCCAGCACATGCCCATCAGAACGAATACCCATAGCGTATACATCTTCCTTTTCAACAATAAGCTCTTATCATAAACTCTATGTTTTATTAAGAAAATACCCAAAAATATTACCCCATTTGCGCCGTTGCTTCGAAGCTATGACCTAATTTTTGCTTTTTTGTTTCCAAATAGGAACGATTAAAGATATTGGCTGGCATTTCAAGAGCCACGCGCTTGCGCACCACAAAGCCATAAGCGGTAAGTCTACGCACTTTTTCCGGATTATTGGTCAACATATCAAGTGTTTGCACCTCAAGACTTTGTAAAATGCCCGCTGCCGCCTGCCAATCGCGCACATCAGCAGCAAAGCCTAATCTATGATTAGCCTCAACAGTATCTAACCCTGTATCTTGCAACGCATAAGCACGAATTTTATTAACGAGTCCTATACCGCGCCCTTCATGCCCACGCACATAAACGAGAACGCCACATTCTGCGCGTCCTATCATACGTAGGGCCGATTGAAGCTGTCCGCCACAATCGCAGCGTAAAGAGCCAAAAACATCACCCGTTACACATTCAGAATGCACCCTGACGAGAGGCACAGCACCTTTTTCTATAGAACCTTTTACCAAAGCAACATGCTCAAAACCATGGCGATCACGAAAAGCGTGTACCCGTAAATTTTCACCACCATACACACTTGGAAGAGCTGCCTGTGCCAAATCGGGAAGTTCAACCCTCTGAAGACAACGTTCTGCCTCGTAAGAAATCGGTTTGAGACCATGAGCACGAATCCACGTGACTAATTCTGCAATAGAAATAATTGGTATGTTATGTTTTTGAGCAAAAATCTCTAACGCAGGGCGACGCGCCATAGTGCCGTCTTCATTAAGAATTTCGCAAATAACTGCAGCCGGTTTTAATCCCGCCAAACGCAAAAGATCAATAGAGCCTTCCGTATGGCCGAGACGTTCTAACACGCCCCCCGGCGCTGCCCGTAAGGGAAAAATATGCCCGGGCGTTGCAATATCATGCGGTTGAGCGTTCTCTGCTGTTGCAACAAGAATGGTTCTCGCCCGATCTGCGGCAGAAATCCCCGTACTCACCCCTTCACGCGCTTCAATGGAAACGGTAAACGCGGTTCCATAACGGGCTGTATTTTGTTTTTGCTGAACCATCATCTCCAAACCAAGCTGATCAACACGCTCAGCCGTCAATGGTAAGCAAACAAGCCCCCGCGCGTGGGTAATCATGAAATTCACAGAGGGTGGCGTAATAAATTCCGCCGCCATAACAAGATCACCCTCATTTTCACGATCTTCGTCATCAACCATAATAACCATACGCCCTGCACGTACAGCCTCTAACGCGCGCAGAAGTCTGTCAGAGGGGCTATTAGGGGATTTATCAGAGAATTTATTTTTGGAAAAAATTTCGCCAATTTCTTTTTTATTTATTTGTACTGACATTGTACCTCCACATATTTCGCTATAACATCTACTTCTATATTAACCCTATCGCCTAGACGTAATTCCCCTAATGTTGTTTGTTCCCACGTGTGTGGAATAATCATTAATGTAATATATATATCATCATTTTTTTGATTGTTATTTTCGCTAGAGATCTCACAAGTGCTCTCATCTGTAATGTCGTTGATGGTTAAGCTAATTCCCTCTAAAGCAATTGAGCCTTTTTCCACCATATAACGCCGTAAATGACGTGGTACAGCAAAGGTTACTTTTTTTGCTTCCCCTATTTCGACACACGCCACAAATTGCGCAACACCGTCCACATGCCCCTGAACAATATGCCCTGATAATCGCGTTGAAGGCGTTACCGCACGCTCTAAATTAACGCGCTTACTCACTTCCAACTGATTCAAACTTGTCCGCGCCAGCGTTTCACTACTCACAAAAAAACGAACCACGCCTTGAGTTGTCGGGGTAATAGCTGTCAAACAAACGCCGTTTAAGGCGATACTTTCTCCCTCACACACATCATAAAACCCTGTTTGCACTTCAAGAGTCAAAGAATGCGTAGAACGCTCTAGCCGTATAATTTGTCCCATCGTTTCTATAATACCGGAAAACATGCTTCCTCCTGTTTATCCTGCTCATGTTGACATTCTGCCCATTCTGGTAATAAAGAAATCGGCGTTATAGTATGCCGCGTCGTTACACGCCATTGATCACAGTTTTGCTTTTTATTTGTATCGTTATTGTTTTGGAAATGATGCTGTTCAATCGTCAACCAATCATCCCATAAATCCGCCTGACGCAACACGTTTAATAAAGTGGGTCCTGCTTCTACAAGCATCCATAAAGCCGATGTTTGTGCCAATATTTCTGGCAATTGGGCACAATCCGGGCAAACACTTATCGCAAACCGCTTTTGCGCTGTCTGTAACCAATCCACGGGAATATTCGTTTTTTGTCCACAGACTACAAGCACACGTTGACGTGCGACATGGTCTGGCACAAGCCGCACGGTTAATGTGGGGTGATCAGTCCGCACCGTGCCCGTTGCGGTAATAATGCCATCTGTAACACACCGCAAGCGATGCGCAAAACGTAATGACTTCTCAGAGGTAAACGTTTTTTGTCCTACTGGCGGTTGCATCGTGCCATTGCTGTTTAAGGCTTGTTTTACTGTTATCCATGGGCGTTTATGCAGCATACGCCACGTAAAAGGTGCCAAAAGCGCTTGACACAGACTCAATAATTCTTTTCCATTTGGGCTTTGTTCTACCCAATGAACAGCACATCCTGCTACTTCTAACCGCGCTGCACCTGCACCTTGGACAAGAGGATTCGGATCTTTGCATCCTATCCAAAGCGTGCGCATAGGCGTTGTGAGTAATATCTCTGTACACGGCGGGGTGCGGCCTGTATGGTTACAGGGTTCTAATGTCACCACAACTGTGTGAATTTTTTCAACAATCCCTAATTCTCTTGCCTGTTCAACAGCAAGACGTTCGGCATGGGATTCTCCAGCGCGATGATGAGCGGCTACCACCAAAATATGCCCTTGTTCATCAAGAAGAGCACACCCTACCGCAGGATTTGGTGCTGTTTGCCCAACAAAACAACAGGCTTCAGAAACAGCACGCTTAAAAGCCTGCTCTATAGCCGGTGTTATAACATTACCTTTATGGTAATAAGGACGTAAGCCCTCCCCCACCGAGATTCCTTCCTTTATGTCGTATAATCAGGATTATACGATAAGACAAACAAAACAGCGTAAAACGCGATCAAAACGGAATCAGGGTAAGTTTGAGAGAAAGTACATTTTCTCTTAAGGATCCCCTTAAGGTTAAAAAGCACTCCTCGCTTTTTCATGTGCTAAAGAAGTGCCAACAAAACACTGACCGCACATGCGAGAAGACCCCTTAAAAGGTACTTTCTTCGCTCTCTTTCATCCGGACTATAACCGTCGGCTTTGGATTTACACCAAATCTGCTGACCCCGCCGAAACGGGCGCTCGCGGGCTTATCATGTTTCAAAGGTTTCCCCTCAAACAAAACTTACCGCCGGTAGGGAATTACACCCTGCCCTGAGAACGTTATCCCCATTTGTTACGATTTCACCTTAACAAACAGGTAGTTAGCTTTTACCAGAAAGCGCTTTAAACTGCAAGTTTTTTGTATGCTTTTTTAATGTTTATGTTTTTTATTGAGTTTTGTTGCGGGCGAGGTTTTTTAGACGAGAAGGTTGCCACAACGAGATGCCCTAAAATACTTGATGCGACGAACCTGCCGCTCGGGCGCGTTCTATTTGTATTTGTATAAAAATGAAATGCGCTTAT
>JAFVHT010000059.1 GCA_017474285.1 Acetobacter sp. | reverse complement strand
TAACCATGCCACCCGGTGCAAGTGCGCGCCCGTCATGTCCGGGTTATGCTTATACGGCTACCATGATAGCACAACAAAGTCCTAATGCCAATTATAAAAATCGCCTTTCTTCTCCACCAGACGCCACCAAAAACCCTTATCAACAATATGGACGTCAATATTCACCTGACAACGTGAATAACGCTTATATTAACGATCCTTACGGTGCAGGACTTCCCCATCTTCAAGCCTCAACAGGAGATGGCGTCCCTCAATCTCCCTAACAAGAGAGCGTTAAATCGTTAGACCTAAAAAGACAACCGATCCCCCTTATAAGCCTGTATAAAAACTGTATAAAAGGGGGCTTAAGGTTGAAATGGAAATGAGCGCCAACAGATATCATATCTGTTAGAAATTTAATGAACAGCAAATCAAAGCATGGGTATTACGGGGCGCGACTTTTTCGATATTGATGGGGAACAGTAGAAAAATGAAAAGGTTCTTTTATTTTTCTTTTTGCCTTTTTGAAAAAGAGAGAAAAAGGGGTAAGCTTAAAAAATAAGGGTAAATTCTTTGATGAAATAGGGAAAGGATCAATAATGTTTACATGTGTTGGTTATGGGGCGTCTGCTGCCGATAAACCGCTTGCTCCGTTATCGTTACAACGACGTGAAACAGGCGCTGAAGATGTGAGAATTGAAATTCTCTATTGTGGGGTCTGTCATTCTGATATTCATTGTGCACGTAATGAGTGGCGGAGCACGGTGTACCCTTGTGTACCTGGGCATGAAATTGTTGGGCGTGTGGTGGAAGTTGGTAAGGCTGTCACGCGTTTTAAAATTGGTGATCATGTTGGGGTGGGGTGTATGGTGGATTCTTGCCGCCAATGTGCGAGTTGTCGAGAAGGACTTGAGCAATATTGTGAACAAGGCTTTGTAGATACCTATAACGGACAAGATCGACACGGTAGAGGGATTACTTATGGCGGGTATTCGCAGGCTATTGTTGTTGATCAGGCTTTTGTTCTTGACATTCCAAAAACGCTTGATTTAGCAGCGACGGCACCTCTGTTATGTGCTGGGATTACAACGTGGTCTCCTCTCCGGCGTTGGAAAGTGGGGGTAGGGATGCGTGTCGGTATTGTTGGGCTCGGTGGGCTTGGGCATATGGGTGTAAAACTCGCCCATGCACTTGGGGCAGACGTTGTGCTTTTGACAAGGTCTGAGAATAAATTAGCCGATGCAAAACGTTTAGGGGCGCAAGAGGTTATTTTGTCAACTGATGCACAAGCTATGACCAAAGAACAAGGACGGTTTGATTTTATTCTTGATACCGTTTCGGCACAGCATGACATTAACATGTATTTGGGTTTGTTAAAGCGTGATGCGACACTCGTGCAAGTGGGTGCTCCCGGGGAGCCTTTGCCCGTTGCTGTGTTTAGCTTGATTCTTAAAAGGCGTCAATTTGCAGGGTCTCTTATTGGTGGGATTGCAGAAACGCAGGAAATGCTTAATTTCTGCGGTGAACATGGTATTACAGCAGATATTGAAATGATCCGCATGGACGAGATTGAAACCGCCTATGATCGGATATTACATTCTGATGTCAAATACCGTTTTGTTATTGACATGAAAACCATGCCAAGCCAGATTTCAGCTCTATAAAAAGGGTTAAAAGGGGTAATACAGTGGTGTAAGGGTGTCTTAGGAAGTGTTATAGGCTGAGCATGATCCGTATATTTTGGATCGCTGCCCCAGAGGCACCTTTACCGAGGTTGTCAAGCCGTGCTGTTAAAAGCACGTGCTTATGGTGTGGTGTACTATGGACGCGGAGTTCCATTGTATCACAGCCTGCGAGGGCTTCTGCCGAAAGGGTGTTCTCTGGAGGGAGAACGCGTACATAACTTTGCGCGTCGTTTTTTCCCTTATCTTGTCTTGTGTAATGGTTGTTGAGAACGTTGTATAAATCTTCTGCTGTGGGGGAGCTGTTAAGTTCATCAAGATGGAGGGGAATAGAAACAATCATACCCTGTGCAAAATGCCCAACAGAGGGAACAAAAATAGGACGGCGTGTTAACCCGGTATGTTGGCAAATTTCAGGGATATGTTTATGTTCAAGGTTAAGCCCATAGAGGATAAAAGCGGGACCGCCTTCGTGTTCGTGGGCTTCAATCATGGAGCGCCCGCCACCACTATAACCGCTTACAGCGTTAATACACAGCGGGTAATCTCTTGGTAAAAGATTTGCCTCAATAAGAGGGCGTAAAAGTCCAATAGCTCCTGTTGGATAACAGCCCGGATTTGAAACGCGCGGGGCTGAAGCAATAGTTTGTGCTTGATGGGGTGTGAGTTCTGGAAATCCGTAAATCCAATCTGAAGCCGTTCGGAATGCTGTACTAGCATCTAACAAACGTGGGGCATTTTCACCTAAAGAGGAAGCCATAACTTCCGCCTCACGCGAGGCATCATCAGGGAGGCAGAGTACAACCAAATCTGCCTGTGCCATAGCCTCTTTACGGGCGATAGGGTCTTTACGATGTTTGGGGTCTATCGTGTGTAAAACGATAGGGAGGGAAGCTAAACGCTTGCGAATGCCTAGCCCTGTTGTACCTGCTTCGCCGTCAATAAAAATAATAGGGGTGTGTGTCATATGAGTACCATAAGAGATTAAGCGGATTTACTTTCACGCGGTAAGTGTCGTATTTGTGAACGTATTACTTGTTCTTCATAATCAATTTCTTCTTGGAGTTTCCACTCTGTTTGGTCGTTAATCTCGCCTTTTGTCATCATATCACGCATATTTTGGCGTTGAACGCGCAAAATTTGTAAACGTAACGCTAATTCAAACCGAGCCCGGCGTAAAGCGTTAGAACCATGGACGACACCGTCAATAAAGGCAATGTCTTCTGTTTCTAAACGGCTTTTATAAAGGCGTTGGAGACGTTCTGTGCTTTCAAGACGCATCAATTTTTCTTCTTCAGAAAGTATGGTCTCTCGTTTTCCAAGAGGAGGAAAAATTCCGTCATGGGCTTTACTGAGTACGGTCAATGCTGCGTTGAGAAGTTTTCGACGAGCATCATTTTCTTCTTGAGCACTTTTACTAATGAGTTCTGGTGGGATAAAACGTAAGCAAAACGGAATAGCTCCGCTGGCTAAAAGCAAAGAGAGAATAATCACACCTGTGGCAATAACGATGACTGTTTCTCGAGAAGGGAAAATTTGTGTGCCGTCTAAGCCCGTGGGAAGAGATAAAACAGCGGCTAATGTGACCGCGCCGCGTACACCTGCAAAGGTGAGTAAAAGACTAGCCGGAAAACTGAGGGGTTCAAACTCAGTATGGCGAAGACGTGCTACAAACCACCGTAAAAATGCGCTCGCCCATACGCCAAGTAAACGGATACAAAACATAATACCATAAATCATGAAAACGACTAAAGTCATACGCCATAAGGTTGTATTATGTACATGGACAACGTGGTAGGCTTGTTGGAGAAGCGAGGGAAGTTGGAAACCAAGAAAAAGGAAAATAAGTGCGTTGAAGGTATAGCTGACTACATTCCATACGGTATTCGCTTGAATACGGGTTGTAATAGCGGATTCCTCAACAACACCTGATAATTTCAGAACTATACACCCAGAAACGGCAGCTAAAATACCAGAACATTCGACCGCTTCTGCTACGGCATAGAGTAAAAACGGTAGTAAAAGCACTAAAAGAATTTGGGATTGTGCTTCATCAAATCCGTGGCGAATAAGGACGTAATCTGTTCTAGCGGCAAGCCATGCTAAAACAGCACCAATGGTAATACCTCCAAGCGCGACAAAGAGAAAAGAGTTAAAAGCGTGTTGGTAAGAAAATTCTCCTATAAGAGCATCAGTTGTTGCAAAGCGGAAGCAAACAAGACCTGAAGCATCATTAAAAAGGGCCTCTCCTGATAAGATTTGTAAAAGTCGAGATGGAACAGGTTTTCCCTCTATCAGGCTAGAAACAGCGACTGTATCTGTTGGAGAAAGAGCCGCAGCAAGCGTAAAACAGACCGATAATAACAGATTGGGCAAAATCCAATGAATAAGATAGCCGCAAGCGATGGTATTAAGGACGACAAGTCCAAAGGCTAAAAATAAAATAGGTCCGCGTAATTGTTTAAATTCACGCAAAGGCATGTGAAAAGCGTCAACAAACAATAACGGCGGTAAAAAGAGGAACATAAAAAGTTCAGGGTGTAACTGAATATGAAAGCCAAAAAGAGCCGCAAGACTTCCAAGTAGAATAAGAATAAGAGGTTGAGGTATTTTTTGGCGAGAAGCACGTGCTAAAATACTGCTTAAGGCAGCAAGCCAAAGCAAAAGTAAAGTAATTTTTATAGTAAACATGCTACATATTTCTGAGAGTGTATGTTGAATCCAAAAATAAGAAAAAGATTATTAGCAAAAAAACAGGTGTCTAAAAAAGTATTGCTAGTGCAATACACAAGATAGCGTTAAACCGGGTAACGCTATATGCGGAGGCCCTGAAAGCATATGAAAATAAGCTAGAGGCAATACCTCTAGCTTAATAGGAGAAGGGTTTTAATGAGCACTTGGTGTTTGTAAAGTGCTTCCAAGAGCTGTTTTAAGACGTGCTTCATCTTCAGGGGAAAGAGAGGTTTGTATGATACGCGCATGATTCTTGAATTGAGAGATATCTTTAAGTACTTTTTCAGGTTGGCATTTACGTATCAGAATAAACAAAGCAGAGGTGTTGGGTGGTATCGTATCACCGATAGAACGAATAAAATTATCGTTAATCCCGTAATCGGATAAAGCACCAGCGACAGCACCTGCTCCAGCACCAACAGCGCTGCCAATAACAAAACCCGCTAAGGGGTTTAAGCATAATAGCCCGACGAGTACACCCCAAAATCCACCTGAAAGAAGTCCCCAAGAAGCCCCCGCGGCTTCAAGATGAACACTTTGGTGGAGTTTGGCTTTACCATTACCGTTACGTGTCACAACAACGGCGTCTTCAAGGTCAAGAAGGTATTCACTTTCTAATTTGTGGCATTCGGCAAGAACTTTAGCCGCATCATCAATATGGTCAAAACCGAGAACGATAAGATCAGACATGGTGTCTCCTTAAAAATAAAAAGGGTTATAAGCCTCATGAGAGTATAATTGTTGAAGTATAACTGTTTTTCTAATATGTTTTTAGTGAAAAAGGATAAAAAGACCAAAAAGAAAAGCAAAATTTCTCTAAAACATTTTCAGCCTTGTTTTAATGCTTAGAATATTGAAAAGTGTTGAAACAGAAATAAAAGTGTTCTATAAAAAATGGAACATGCTGGTCCCTCGTAAGGAGGGTTAAAAGGGAACAAGGTAAGGGTTTTCCTCATTCCTTGGCTGTCCCCGCAACTGTAGGCGGTCTACTTTGTATAGAGGGCGTAAGCCCAACCCACTGGATGGTACTTCTGGGAAGGGATACGAAGTGTTACAAAACCGCAAGCCAGGAGACCTGCCATCATGTTTTGTTGCGGTGAAGCAAATACTGGTCGGGGTGTGCTAGTAGGCTAGGCGAGCAGTTTATGTCATGCGGGTGAGTACCTTTAAGCGCGCATGTGTTCTAGCCGCAGTTTTGTCGTGACACTCATGATAATCATAACATGATGACAGGACTGCTCTATGACGATGAAGCGTTTTTTATTGCGTACTTTGAGTACCGTATTTTCTGTGTGTACAGTAACGGTAACAGTACAGGGGCTGATAACACATACTGATGTGGCATCAGCTGCAACGCCTGATAAACTTATCGATAAATCTAATAATAACACTCTTGAAGGCATACATGAAAAGAAATCAAAGTTAAAAAAAACTCAGATCTCAAAAAAATCAGAAAAACAAGCTAAAGCACCGCAAATAAAGAAAAATAAATCTGCTAACCCGTTGGCGGCGCGGTATGTGCCTTCACTTCATATCGACTCATATCCCGCTGATGTGACAGTCACTGCGGCACGGCGGCCTACGCTTCTGAGTGATATTGGGACCCAAGCCACTATTGTCACCGAAAAGCAAATTCTTGTTCAACAACGCCGTGAGCTGAGCACTATTTTAACCCGCCAACCCGGTTTAACTGTGGTCAGAACAGGAGGCTTTGGTGGAACGACCTCTATTTTTATGCGGGGAAATAATTCAAATGCCATTAGGGTTCGCCTTGATGGAATGGATATTAACGACGGAAGTACGACAAATAATGCATTTAATGCCTCAGAGTTTGTAACAAATGGGATAGGACGGATAGAAATTTTGAGAGGACCGCAAAGTGGTATTTATGGCGGTAATGCCATGGCAGGGGTTATTAACATTATAACCTCGCGTGGGCAAGGCAAGCCTATGCCGTATGTTCGTTTAGAAGGAGGGGCGTATGCTACTTTTAACCAAGCTGCCGGAGTTCGCGGCAGTACAGGGCGTTTTCATTACAATGTGGCGATTGCTCATTATCGGCAAACGGGGTTCCACGAAATTCCTGCACGCTACGAACAGTATTATAACGCGAACGAACGCCAACGGAATGAAACGAATGTAAACGATAATAAAACAGCTAACGTTCGTCTTGATTATGATGCAACCGATAACCTTGGCTTTACGTTGACTTCACGCCTTATTCAAGGGGGGTATAACAGTTATTCTGTCTATGATTTGCAGGCTGAAAATGAGCCTTCTTATGATAGTAATGTACAAAAACAGCGTGAACGATCAACTGTTAATGAAGCGATTGTGCGCGGCACGGTACATCTTTCCTCTTTTTCAGGCAAGTTTAAGCAAGTGCTTGGGTTAGGGTATATGAACGTCAATCGTAGTTTTCGATACACGGGTGCCTTAAGAAATAACCAAGGTCCAATCGTGTATGATCCTACTTATTATCATTTTAGCCGTCTCCAGCTCGATTGGAATGGGACAATTAAAGTGCATCGTAATGGCATACTCCTTATTGGTATGCAACATTTTTACAATCAATTTGAGACGGAATCAGGAGGGTATACAAATATATTATATACATCATCACCGCCTTATAATAATATTGCAAATATGAGTATGACGTCGGGATATGGACAATACCAAGGGAGCTGGCACCATGTTCTCTACGGTGCGGCAAACGTCCGTTATGATACAACGTCACTTTATGGGGATTATGTTACATGGCGTGCGGCTCCTGCTATTCATATACCAAACACAGGAACAATCATTAAAGCAAGTGCTGGTACAGGGTTTACTGGTCCGTCAATGTACCAGTTATTTGTGAATCAAAATGGATCGGGGTATTCTGAAAAAGGAAATCGATCGCTACGGGCAGAGCGCCTCATAGGATACGATGCAGGTATTGAACAGAAATTAAAGGTTTTTGGCACACCCTTACATTTTGGTGCCGATTGGTATGATAATCGTGTAAGAAATCTCATTCAGAGCACAAATACTTGTGCTAGTTATGCTGATGGATACTGTGCTGACAGTGTGTATTCTTATGCCAATGTCGCACGGGCACGTATGTATGGTGTCGAGGCTTTTGTTAATTGGAAGCCTTTGAAAGCATTAAAGTTCAATCTTAGTTATACGTGGATACATGCCCGTAATGCTTTGACAGGGCAAAAGCTCCAACGGCGTCCACAAAACAAAATTGATTTGGGTATGACGTGGACTCCGTTAAAAGACCTGATAGTTTCCGGCAATGTCTTATATGTGAGCAGTTGGCGTGATTATCCAGTCGAAAATATATCATGTCCGTCTGGTGAAAGTTCTATTTGTGTTAGAGTACCCGGCTATGTCACACTGGATCTGGCTGTAACTTATCGTGTTTTACGGTATCTGAAGGTGTTTGCACGAGTCAATAATTTGGCAAATGACCAATACGAAAATCCGCTAGGGTATCTCCAACCTGGACGGGCAGGATATGCTGGTTTTACGGTAAGCTACTAATGTTTTTCCTCTTTAATGTCTTACAGGTGTTGAGACGGTTATTGTTGGGATGGTTAGGATATTGTGGTTTTTGTTGGCTTTTGGGGTGTGGGTTATGGGGTATCATGCCTGTGGGTACCCTAGCTACAGAAAGAGCAGCAGAAAAACCGGCAGAGCGACCAGCAGAAAGAATTGCTTCGCTTGATGTGTGTACCGATCAGATCGTCCTACTTTTAGCAAAAAAGACGGACATTGTTGGCTTAAGTACTTTAGCACAGGATTGTAAGGTGTCGGTTTTATGTCAACAAGCCCAACATGTGCCTATTTTGCCTGCACACGCTGAAGCGATTTTACAAGTGCGTCCCTCTGTGTTGTTTGTAGGTCCATTCAAAGCATCTATGGCGCAGTTTGTTGCGCGCGTTCTTGGGACAAAAGTCGTGATTGTGTCACCTGCTTTGTCTTTGGCAGATGTGGCAGCACATATTATGCTGGTTGCGCAGGCACTTGGACAGGACGAACGTGGCAAGCAGCTTGTTGTAGCTTTTCAGGAACAGCTTCAGCGTCTTACGGTGCCTGTCACTGATTCTTCGCCACGGGCTATTCTCTACGAAGCCAATGGGTTTGTTATGCCTGTAGGAAGTCTTGCGGACGATGTGCTCACACATGCTGGTATGCGTAATGCAGCGCCTCTTTTAGGGGTCGGGTCTGTTGCTCGTCGGGTGTCCTTAGAAACAATTTTGCTCAATAAGCCAGATTTTCTTGTACGTGATGAGAGTGCGCGCGGCTATTCCTTGGCACAAGCAATGCTCAATGCGCCTTTATTGCTTGCCGCTTTCCCGCCTTCCCATGTGGTGGATATTCCAGCACGTTTATGGTTATGTGGTTTACCGCAGACACTTGAGGCTTTAGCGCGTTTGCGCCGTGCTCGTGATCATTATGTATATGATCAAGTTGTGGTACATGGTCATTCATCACGTAAAACAAATTCTTTAACAATCCTTCCTTCTTTTCCACCACTTTTCCCATAAAACTCTTCATGAAAAATTTTTCTCTTTTGTTCAATAGTGTTTTATGTGGGGTTCTTGGATTCCTGTTTATCATATCTTTGTTATGGGGGGAGAGTACTGTTCATAGCGTATCTGCCTTGACAGATTGGTTAATGGGTAAGCCGAGTATTGAAGGGGTTATTGTTGGGAAATTGCGCCTACCGCGTACTCTCTTGGCGATTATGGTAGGCGGCACATTAGGACTTTCAGGTGCTGTATTACAGGGGTATTTACGCAATCCCTTGGCAGATCCAGGGCTATTAGGTGTTTCTGGCGGAGCGGCATTGGGGGCGGTGTGCGTGTTTTATACAGGACTGTTTCAAATATCGGCATTACTTTTGCCTTTAGGAGGGCTTATTGGTGCCGGGTTGAGTGCAGTGCTCTTACTTGGGCTTGTGGGTCAAGGGGGGGTATTGGTTTTGATAGTGGCAGGAACCGCTTTAAGCGTGTTTACAACAGCTTTAACGGCCCTTGTTCTCAATCTTGTACCGAGCCCCTATGCGATGTTTGAAATACTGCACTGGCTTATGGGGTCATTATCGGATCGTACAATGACAGATGTTTGGCTGGCCTTGCCCGGTGTATGTCTAGGGGGAGCTATTATGGCAAGCTGCGGGTCGGCGCTTGATGCGTTGACTATGGGAGAGGATGTAGCTGTTAGTCTCGGCTTTCGGTTAGGGGGCGTTTTTGGGGTACAAAGGCGGGTTGTATTAGGGGTTGCTGTGGCGGTTGGGTCCTGTGTGGCGGTGTCTGGCGCTATTGGTTTTGTGGGGCTCATGGTACCTCATATGTTGCGCCCTTTTGTGGGGTATAGACCTTCACGCTTGTTATTACCATCCTTTCTTATGGGGGCTGTTCTTCTTTTAGGGGCAGATTTGGGAGTGCGAATGCTCGCTCACAGAGCAGAAATACAATTAGGTGTGATTACAGTGCTTTTAGGGGTACCTGTGTTTTTCTATCGTCTTCTTTTATATAAACAGCGGACTATGTTTTAATGATCAAGTTTTGAGGTTGAGGTTTTTATGGTGGGCTTAATGCTTCATGCAGAGTCTTTATCTGTGTATACAGAGGCAAAAAGATCTCTCTTAAAACAGGTATCTGTGTCGTTTTTTGCGGGGCAAGTCACGGCTTTAATTGGCCCTAACGGTGCAGGGAAAACAACGCTTTTACGGGCGTTGGCGGGTTTGCTTGCGTGTCATTCTGGCTCTGTTTTTGTGCAAGGGCAAGTGATAGAGCATCTTTCCTTAACACAAAGAGCGCGACAAATAGCCTATGTACCGCAAGAAACACCTTTTTTTCCCCCTATGACAGTGTGTGAAATTACTTCTCTCGGACGTTTACCTTATGGGGAAAACGCGCGCAGAGCCTTAGCCCATCCAGCAGTACACAAGGCGATAGATATGACAGGTTTGTCGGCTTTAGCTGATCAAAATGCGTCTCATCTTTCAGGCGGAGAGCGGGCGCGGCTTATGCTGGCGCGTGCGCTTGCGGTGGAGGCTCCCCTTTTATTAGCCGATGAACCTATAGCGGCACTAGATCCCGCTCATGCTATTGCTATTATGGCATTGTTTCGTTCTTTGGCGGCACAAGGGCGTTGCGTGGTGGTCGTTATTCACGACCTCCTTTTGGCAACGCGTTTTTGTGATCGGTTGGTTTTGCTGAAAGAGGGCACTCTTGTGCAGAGTATAGCGCCAGCAGATTTAAACGATACACTTATCGCAGATACCTACGGCGTTACCACACAACGAGTTGAAGGGGCTGTTCTACCGTGGGATATACTGACCTCGTAAAAAATAAAAAGGTAAAGGCGTGATCAAACTTCTCAAGCCTCTAAAAAGTGTCTTTTTCTTGGCGTAAATGCTTTAAAATCTGCGCATTAGGGGCTCTTAAAAAAGGGTTAGTGGCTAATTCTTGCTCAAGCGTTGAGGGAAGAGTTGGTTGCCCTTTTGATCGTAAAGAACGCACTTGTGTGATACGTTCTTTGAGGGCGTGATTGGTTGGGTCGACATGGAAGGCAAAATCTGCGTTGGCAAGGGTATATTCATGCCCACAACAAATCCATGTTTGAGGGGGAAGGGCAATAATTTTAAGGAAGCTCTCAAAAAGTTGTTCAGCTGTTCCCTCAAAGAGACGTCCACAGCCAAGGCTAAAAAGTGTATCACCACAAAATAGGGCAGAGGGGTTAGAAAAATAATAGCACAAATGGCTTAAAGTATGTCCAGGCGTTGCAAGAACATGTCCATGACTTTCCCCTAGAGAAAGAAGATCTCCCTCTTGTAAGTTTTCATCAACAAGGGATTGAAGGCGTTGGTCTCTAGGTCCAAGAATACGCGCGCCATAATGTTGGCGGAGGGCAGAGGCCCCGTTAATATGATCTGCATGGTGGTGGGTGAGGAAAATATCATTAAGCCTATAGCCCTGTGTATTGAGAAAAGCGTGAACAGAATCAGCCTCACCCGGGTCTACAACGGCTGTGTTGCCAGTTGCAGTGTCGTGCAAAATCCACGCATAATTATCTGATAAAAGAGGAACAGTATCGATTATAAGGGGCATAAGTTTAATTTAAGAAACAAGAGAAAAGAAACAAGTCTACCGTTTTGTTTGATGATAGGTAGACATGAAAACACAAAATTAAGTACGAGCAACAATTTATTTTTTAATATTAAACAGGCTTATGATAGTATAATAAAATTTATAGTGTATTGACTATAAGCGTGATGTTGAACATGGGTCTAGTTTCGGCCATGGCACAATAGGGTTTAAATTTATTTTTACGTCTTTTCTCCTTTGTTCACTTTTGTTGGTGTTAGGTGGGTTGGGTGGCTTGTCTGTATTAACAGGGGTTCCTTTGACTTCTGTTGACCATCGGCGGACTGACATTCAGTGTGGTTTGTGGGGGCTCGTTGCGTTATTAGCCTTTTTAGGGGATTTTTTCCAATGTCAAGGTGGGGTGACATGGATCCCCATTTTTGGGGTTGATGGGCTTGCTTGGTCGTTGCTTTTGGTGTTGGCTTTTGCTGGAGGGTTGCTTTGTTCTGAGAGAGAGATTTTAGCCTGTGTGCTTTTAGGGTTGGGCTTTTTGGTTAGTTCCCCGCTCGTTTTTGGTTTATTGGCAGGCACAGCCCTTGCTTTATTACCTGCCAAAGACTGGAAAGCGTTGTGTCTCCCTTTTGCTGTCTTACCCGCGTGTATTCCGGTTGACAATCCCTTATCCGTTTTTCTTTTATGTTTGACGATTTTACAAACAGGATGGACGATTATTGATCAACAGGGTGCAAGTGTTGTTGTGCCTGTCTGTACAGGCGTGTTTCTACTCAGTCGTATTCTTGTTGAATATGGTCATTTACCCTTTGTGATACAAATAGCGCTTTTAACATGTTGCGGGTGTGTGGCTGTTAGGGGATGTTGTTTGGTATTTTACGCTAACGATCTTGAGAAAATCATGCGTGGCGTTGTTATGGCATGGTACGGGTGTGTTGTGAGTGATTTGCTTTTAACGCTTATTTCAACACTCGAAGGAAGCGATATTTTTGGAATAGCCTTACAGTTAGGATTAGGTCCTTGTTTTTTAGGGCTTTTGGTGGTACTCGCTGTTGTCCATAGGCAAGAGATCGGATTGTTTATTCCATTTAAACGCCTTTTGGTGGGATTGGGGGTGTTTCAGGGGTCTCTTATGCCGCCCTCTGGTGGGTTTATGATGGTGTGGAGCACTCTTGAAGCTGTTTATTTGTCAATGTCCTCTCTTAAACCTGCTTCGGCTTTTGTTTTATTGTTATTAACCACCTTTCAGTGTGTTGTCTTTGTGGGGATGATGCTCGGCTTGTTGCGCGTTGTTTTGGCGTTGCTTTGCCCATATGAAAAAGAAATACATGTAGAGAAGGGAGCATATGGCACGACACTGTCGCTTTGGGGATGTATGGGCGGGGCGCTTTTTTTCCTTTTGTTGCCGAAACTATGGTTATTTCTTACCCATGCTCTTGTCTCAGGTCCTGCAGTGTTTCCATCACTTTCTTGGAATAAAGGACTTTTTGTGCTGGCTATTCCCGAAAGTACAAATTTTCTGGTCCCGATAGGGGTTTTGATGGTTATGGGTGTGGTATTGGGGGGAGTTTTTCAACTGATGCGCCTGTTAGGGGTGAGCTTATGGACGAGGGAAGCACGTATCGTTCCTGTTTGGAAACAAGCTATGCCTTTTGTAGAGGGTGTCGATGTATACCGTACGAAAACAGAAAATGTAGTAAGACGTGAACTGGTTTTGCCTATAAATGCCACGGCGTCTTTAGGAGGGGGACGTTTTTGGGTATTGGGAGGCGGTTATATGAGCTATAGAGACCGTTTATTGGTACGGTGTTATAGGCGTAGCCTTAAAGTGTTGCGTTCTATAAAACGTATTGCTTGTTACTGTGGTTTGCGGTGTAACCAGCAGGGTGTCGCGTGGGTTTTGCTCTTGTTAGGAACGGGGCTTGTTATAGGGCTTTTTGTCGGTACATGACTCAAGAACTTGTACACACAATACCGTTTTGGGTTTGGTTTATAGCGTGTAGTTTTGCCCTTATAGTGCAGTGTGGGTGTGTTCTTGGGATGGCGCCCTTACTCACAGGTTTTATAGCGTGGCTATCGGCGCGCTTAAAAGGGGAACCAAGTTTTCCAATTACGAGCCGTTGGCGTGATATTTGGCACTATTGTCATAGACCGAGTGTGCATGATGCTTTCCAAAACCTCAATAGGTTGTTTATTTGTTGTGCGTTTGTGTTGATGGTATCGGGTGGGGTGTTTATTCCAGTCTTTACACTGACTGTCAAAGGGTTTCCTGTTCCGAATTTGTTGTTGATTTGTAGCGTGCTTATAGGGGCCATGCTTATGTTGGTTTTATCTTTAGCAACGCAAGGATATGCTTCAGCAATAAAGGTCAGTAGACGAATGTTAGGTGAGGGGATACTTTTTCCAGCGTTAGTGCCTGTGTTTTTTCTTTCGAGAGGGCATGATTTAAGAACGTTTTTAACCAAAATCTATACACTTTCTCCTCTAACAAATGGTGTTGCTTATGTTTTAGCAGGGCTTGCAGTTTGTGTCGTCGGTATATTCAGTATTGATGAAGGGGCAGATCATGGAGAGTATGATGGCGCTGTATTACCCCTTACAGGGTTTGAGAAAGGGCTATGGTTGCTGACTTTTGATTGTATCCGTGTGTATTGGCTTACCCTTGCGGTAGATATTGCATGGGTGACAAGTTTAGCCGTGCCAATGGATGTGCTGGGAGATGTTTCTGTGAGTCAATGGCTTGATCAGTGTGTCGAAGGTATGGGATTGTGGGTGTGTAAACTCAGTGTTGTTTCTCTAGGGCTTGTAGGCATTCGGTTTGTTGCGACATCTTCTACACGTATAATGCAGATAAGGGGGGGATCTGTTTTTTTGTTGGGTGTTTTAGCATGGCAAATGGCATACGCTTATGTGCCGTAATTATTATAAATAATGATGATAATAGGGTGTAAGGCAAAAACGTGTCTCTTGTGGCTATTCTTGTTCCTCTTTTGGCATTGGTGGCTGTAGTGCGGGGTGTGTGGGTTCTCCCGTTGTTGGGTATTGCCAATGCTGGCGCTCTTCTTTTAGGAGGGCAAGATCGTCTCAGGGAGAGTGTTGCTGTTTTAGCTGTGTGTTTTACTGTGGCACCTGTGGTGTTTTTATCACGATACCAGTCAGAGACACACTATGAACGAAGCCGTTTTAGTGTCGCTTTTTTGGCTTTAAGTTTTATGATTTTATTGGTGTTAGCGCGTGTTCAAATGGATGTACAAATAGGTGTGCCTCTAGCTGCACAGGTACGGGTCATAGGGGCAGGTGTTTTTCTTTCAGGTGTGTGTACTCTTGTGATAGGGCTTGTTGCTGTTGTGGGTTATCGGGGTATGGTATGGCAATGGCTTGGTTTACAAATAAGTGTGCAAGGAGCGCTTTTTTTAGCGGTGGCGGCGCAAAAAAATGTCTTGGTTGGTGTTGCCGTGCTCGTGGGGAGTGTTGTTTTGTTCCAAGGTGGTTTATGCCTTCATCGAATTTTACCATCTGCTTCGGCTCTGATAGGGGGATACAGAGAGAGCTATGGTTGGCAAAATGGCGATGATGAAAACGCCTATTACGGCTGAGAGATGAGCATATCTACCCAAATCACAATTTTTTTAGGGGCTTTGGCGTTAGTATGGCCTTTTATTGGGGCGTTACTGGTTGCTGTTGTCTCGGTGGATCGTAGTCGGCTATGGGCGTTATGGGTGGCTGTTTTTGGGTGTTTTTTGACGTGTTTAGCATTTATGTGTCCTACGTCAGAAAGGAGTGTTTCAGGTAATATCATAGCGATGTGGCAAGATGACTCTGTACAACGGGCTGGCAGAGTTTTGTTATCATTTGGATTGTTACTTACTGTTTTAGAAAATCTTCCTTTATTGAATAGGGGTATACGAAGTTTACCACATGTATCAACAGCTTTATCTGGTGTGGCCTGTGTAGCGCAAGATCCTGTTATGGGCGTGGGGATCCTTGTTATAGAGTTAGCTTGGGGTGTTGGGGTTTTTGCTTGGCGCGCTGGTCAGGCGCTGGCTGGGTGGAACTTGATGCGGACAAGGTTGGTTGGGGTATTTTTAGTGTTTTGTAGTTTAACCCTGCCAAAAGGGACTTTTGTAACAGGGCTAACACTTGCGTGTGGGGTGGTGGCTTTGGCAGGTCTTGCTCCTTTTGGAAGGTCTGAGAGTGAAGAAAAAAAACAAATGTTTTTGCTTTTACCTTTAGCAACAGCAACCTTGTTATTAGCCATGCGTTTACGTGTTTTTGGAGGGGAGGCATTTTCTCTTACATTGGTGACAGCAGGGATAATCTCTGTTGGGATCACAAGCTGTGTTGGGTGGAGAACAGAGCCTCATTTGCTTCGAACTTTTCCTTTAGCACTGGGGTTTATTGCGGTTGGTGTTCAGGCTGATGTGGCTGCGTTATTATTTTTGAGCGGTTGGTGTTGTGCAAGCGGGGCTTTATTTGATGATGGGCGTGATCAGGGACATGATCGGGAATGGGCTGTGCGCGCTTTAGCGTGTTTTCCACCAAATGCCCCTTTTGTAGGTTGTTTACTTTTACTTTCAATAGTACCCGATTGGTCGTGGAGTATTGCGACTCTGATTGTGGTTGGGTTGTTATTGGTGGTTATGCAAGGGGTGTCTGATCAAAAATCCATACTTTTGACATGGCCTGAAGAAGCAGCGGGAAAATTAGCGTGTTTTCTTCTTATGGCAATGAGTTTTCTCGTTCCTCTGGCCATGATGTTAGGAGCGTTTTAATGGACGCCGTATCCGTAATACGGCGTGCGGAACCAACGCCAACACCGTGGCGTTTTCGACTTAATGACACACAATGGCGCATTCTTGTACAGGCTCTTATGCAAGATCCTTTACCTTTCATAGGGATGTGGTGTGATGGACAAGATGTCCATGCTGTGTTTTTAGAGACAGGTTCTCCCCTTGCTATAACATTGGCGTTAGAAGGCGGGCGTTTTCTGGCGTTATCACCTGCAAGGGACGTTGCCTCTCTTTATGAACGCATAATTTGCGATCTTTATGGGGCGGAAGTTTTGTGGGCGGTAGATGATCGTCCGTTACTTGATCATAATGTCTGGCAAGCCTCTATGCCAATGGGCAGGTGTTTTCAATTTGGCGAAGAACAAAAAGGATTACTGCGCTTTCAAGTCTCTGATGATTTTTCGCAAAGTTTTTCTTATCGGAGGAATGACGTTTTAGAGGGGTGGGGTCCGGCAACAGGTAGTATGGATTCTCCTTTTCATGTGAGTGCTGTGCTTCGGAACGGGCATATTTTACGGGCAGAAAGTCAAATAGGCTATGCCCATCGTGGGTTAGCGTTGCGTTGGCGGCATAGTTCAATGAAAGAGGCTTGTCGTCTCAGTGCTCGTGTATGTGCAGGGGTTTCTATGGCGCATCAAGTTGCTTTTTGTATGGCGGTAGAAAAAGCCTGTGGCGTTGAAGTGACGTGGGAAGTCTCTTTACTACGGGTTGCGTTGCTTGAACTTGAGCGTGTGGTACACCACCTTTATAAATTGGCGAGTCTCGCCCGTCTTGTTGGCGCGGGTTTGGTGGCTAACCGTTGTATGAGTTTACGAGAGGATATTTTAGAGGCACAAGTTTCTGTTACAGGGTCGCGTTTTTTGATGGATGTTTGTTTTCCCGGTACAGTGATTTTACGTAAAACAGATTATATAGGGGAATTGTGTCATAAATTATATCGGTATGTTGACGAACAAATCATTTCTTTAGCGACGATATGGCGAGATTATCCCGGGCTTGGTACACGTTTAACTGTTCTAGGCGCAATCCCGCGCGAGGCTGTTATGGCATTAGGGGTAGAGGGTCCTGTCGCACGGGCATCTGGAAAAGAAGATGATCATCGGAGAATTATGCCTTCTTATGCTGAGTTATGGCGTTATACAGGGATACAACGCCAAGGAACGGGAGAAGACCGTGCTTTTTTATTATTTGATGAAATAACAGAAAGTGTGCGTATGTTGGGAAAATTGGCGAATCCCCTAAGTACTGTTTCCGTGGTAGAAGAGAGAGTCTGTCACGTAGAAAAAGGGGAAGAGGGCATTGCCATGGTGGAAGGACCGTGGGGTCCTGTATTCTATTGGGTTTGGCTGTCTCAAGGATATATTTCTCATGTCTTTCAACGTGGACCAGAATATGCGCTTCAATGTCTTTTTGAGCGTGTTCTTCATGGGCATACAATGGAAGATCTTCCTTTATTAGCGTGTTCTTTAGGGGTTAATACTGCAGCGTTGGATTCATGAGTATTGGGGGCATGATTGGTGTGGATGCTTTATGCGGTTTTAGACCATGTTTTTTACAAAAAAAGGCAATCTGTTAAGCCTGTAAATCATTACCCTATATGGTTTTTTCATATGGATACAGGTGGGTGTGGGGGATGTGGTATGGAGTTACAAGCCCTCTCTTGTATGCCTTATGATCTCCATCAAGAGGGGTTTGGTTTCGTGACAACGCCTCGTGCGGCGGATATTCTCCTTGTGACAGGACCTGTGACATGGGCGATGTTACCTGCCTTAAAAGCGGCATTGGAAGCTATACCTGATGATGTTAGAGATCCTTTTGGAGAGCAAGTTCAAACTGAAGACGTACCGAAAAGCACTTTCAAAGGCGTGATAACAATAGGAGAATGTGCTATAAACGGCGGTATTTTTTCAGAAAATTATGCTGTTATGGGAGGATTAGAGGGAAAAGTAGCAATTAGTATTGCTATTCGAGGCTGTCCCCCAACACCTTTAAATATTCTCAACGGGTTAAGAGCTTTGTTTGAAGAGTGATAAGACGTTAGAACGTATCAGAATGTGCTAAAGACTCGGCTTGATCAGCTTCAGTTTGGCGTTTAAGTTTGAGAAAATGCCATCGGCTAAAAGGCAGTAAAGCGATATAAATAAGCCCTGCTGCTGCGAGGGCTGCCCATGGATCTGTAATGAGAATAACAGCATAGATCCCGATGCAGAGCATAAGCGGTAAAATATAATGACGGGAGATTTTAAAGTGTTTTAACGACCATACCGGTAAAGTCGAAATCAATAATAAAGCTGTACCAATGAGTGTGAAACACGGCAACCAAGGTTGCCGTGTAAAATCATAGAGCCAAAGAATATGAAGTTTATAAGCTTCTAACCCTAAAAAGAGAGGGAATAGCGCAAGTCCAGCACCCGCGGGGGCGGGAACACCAACAAAAAAATAACGAGTATAAAGAGGAGGTGGGGCTTGTCCATCAAGATTAGCGTTAAAGCGAGCGAGTCGAAACGCCATACAGACGCTAAATAATGTACATGCTAAAAACGTATGAGGGTTACTGTCTTTGAATGCCCAAAAATATAAAAGAAAAGGCGGTGCTATACCAAAACAAAGGAAATCTGACAAACTATCAAATTCGGCACCAAATCGTGTAGAGCCGCGTAATAAACGCGCGACACGTCCGTCTAATCCGTCGATACAGGCGGCAATCAAAAGAGCAATAGCTGCTGTTTGAAATTGTTGGTTAATGGCAAACCGCATGCCAGCAAGACCGGCACAAAGCCCGAGCATTGTGAGAATGTTCGGAATAAGCTGATTAAAAGACAGCCTATGAATAGGAGCGCGCATATGTTGCCGTTTACGGCGAGAGCGAGACACGTATTTTTACCGATAATCAAAAAGAGACTAAAAAGATAAAAAGAAAAAGCCTGTTAGAGATGTGCCATAACGGTTTCACCTCCCACCATAGTTTGCCCCACAGAAACGAGAGGTTCAACATCGGGAGGAAGGTAAACATCAGTACGAGAGCCAAAACGAATAAGCCCAAATCGTTCTCCTACTTGAACCGATGTTCCTTCTGTGACAGAGCAAACAATACGCCGTGCAACAAGCCCAGCAATTTGTACAACAGCGAGAGTACGGTTATCGGGGAGTGTAATCGTTAAGGCATTCCGTTCATTGTCTTCAGAGGCTTTGTCTAAATTGGCATTGATAAATAAACCCGGGGTGTACACAACGCGTGTAACAACACCTGTAGCGGGTACGCGATTCACATGAACATTAAGCACAGAAAGAAAAGTGGCAATACGCCAAACAGGTGTTGTGCCTAAACCTAATTCTTGGGGCGGAGTCATTTTTTCGATGGAAACAATACGCCCATCAGCAGGGGCTACAACATTGTGAGGAGAGGTTGGTGTGACACGTTCTGGGTCACGAAAAAAATAGAGGCAAAAAGCGAAAAAACTTGTGCTGATATGACCAACACCACGCAACAAAGGACAACGTAACCGATGGCTTACCTTATAGGCTATTGAGGAGATAAGTGCAGAAGTGACTAAAAACGGGTACGCTTCTGGATGAGGGCGTGATAAGACCAATTTAAGAGACGAAAAAAAAGACATAAAACAGAACTCACATCAAGGAAACATTAAGGAAACACCAAGGAGAAGAGTTAAAAGAGTTAAAAGATAAAAAATAGGAAAAGAGAGATTCAAAAAAAGGCGCCTCTAAAAACCTTTCTCACAAAAGGTGACGAACAAAGGAAAGTGGGAAGTATAACGCTTATTTGATGGGAAGAGGCAAGTTTCTTTTATCCACATCACTTAACCTAAAAATTTAATCCCAAAGTTTAAGTGTTGCGCGAACAGCATCAAAAGCCGCCTCAACAGCATGAGCGTTTGGTCCTCCCGCTTGTGCCATATCACGGCGTCCACCCCCACCTTTACCGCCCATAGCCACACTCGCTGCACGTACTAAAGCAACCGCATCGGCTTTTTCTGTTTTTTCTAAGAGGTCTTTTGTAAGAGCAGCAACAACACTGCCTTTTCCTCCTATGGTAGAAATAAGAACCACAATATCTGCGTTCCCCTGTTTTAGAATTGTTTCTGCCAAACCTTTAAGCTCTTGCGCTGGCGTTTCTCCAACATGGCTTGTTGCCAATCGAAAAGAGTTTATATTCTCTATTTTGGCAACAGAGGCAGTATCAGCAGCCTTTTGGCGTTGAAGCTGTTGGAACTGACGTTCGAGTGTTTTATAGTCCTCTAATAGAGTGGCAAGGCGTTCCGGCGCTTGCGCTGTGTTGACTTTTAAAAGATCTGCCATATGGGCGAGGCGTTGCTCGTTGGCTGCAATAAATTGTTCAGCGGCTTTACCCGCAACGGCTTCAATACGGCGAACACCTGCAGAAACGCCACTTTCTGAGATGATGCGAAATGTGCCAATATCCCCCGTACGGGTCACATGGGTTCCCCCGCAAAGCTCTATAGACCATGCTTGTCGTGAATCGGTTTCCCCATCTTTTTTTGCTCCATCTTTTTTATCACTCTCTTTTCCTCCCATAAAAACAACACGTACTTCATCACCGTATTTTTCTCCAAAAAGAGCCATAGCTCCCTCACGGACGGCATCATCAGGTGTCATAGAACGGGTTGTTACAAGAGAGTTTTCACGAATACGCGCATTGACTTCGGATTCAATCGCAAGAAGTTCATCAGGGGTTATAGGGCGCGGGTGGCTGACATCAAAACGGAGGCGGTCTGGGGTATTAAGGCTTCCTTTTTGTGTCACATGATTCCCAAGATGTTGGCGGATAGCTTCGTGCAAGAGATGGGTTACAGAGTGATGGGCACGAATAGCCGCACGCCGATCATGGTCAACTATAGCCGTGACAACCATGTCTGGACGAAGGGTCCCCTCTGTCACAGTGCCGTAATGAACAATCAAATCGCCTAATTTTTTCTGGGTATCATGGATAACCACTTTAACATTTTGTGCTGTGAGTAAACCCGTATCCCCGACTTGTCCACCACTTTCCCCATAAAACGGCGTTTGGTTGAGGAGGATAGCCACTTTTGTGCCAACAGGAGCTTCTGTCATAAAAGTGTTATCATTGATCAAAGCCTGTATTTTGCCGATGGCTTGTTCGGTGGTATAACCCAAAAATTCAGACCCGCCAAACGTGTTATGGGCATCAAACCATATTGTTTCTACGGCACAATCACCAGATCCAGCCCAAGCAGCACGAGCACGTTGACGTTGTGCCGCCATAGCGTCATCAAAACCTTTAACATCGACAGAATAGCCACTTTCACGCAAAGCGTCTTGTGTTAAATCAAGCGGGAAGCCAAACGTATCATAGAGGCGGAAAGCTACATCACCCGATAAAGACCCTCCGGGAGAAAGATGTGCTTTTTCCTCTTCTAAAAGACGTAAACCATGATCAAGTAAAACCTTAAAACGCTCTTCTTCTGTACGCATGGTTTCGCTAATAAGAGCTTCTCTTTGTATAAGTTCGGGATAGGCTTTTCCCATTTCTTGAATAAGAGCTGGGAGGAGTTTATAAAAAACGGGTTCTTTTGTACCCATCATATGTAAATGGCGCATAGCGCGACGCATAATACGGCGTAAAACATAACCACGTCCCTCACGTGAGGGAAGTACGCCATCGGCAATAAGAAACGCGGTAGAACGAAGATGGTCGGCTACCACGCGATGGCTGGCTTTATAAGCCCCATGAATAGGTTGATGCGTCAAATCTGCGGAGGCTTGGATGAGCGTTAAAAAAGTATCAGTATCGTAATTATCGCGTTTGCCTTGCATAATAGCAGCAAAACGTTCTAACCCCATGCCTGTATCAATAGAGGGGCGAGGCAGAGGGGTGCGGGTACCTGGCGGGTCTTCAAAATACTGCATAAAGACCAAATTCCAGATTTCAACAAACCGATCACCGTCTTCATCAGGGGTGCCGGGCATACCCCCCGGGACATCGGGTCCGTGGTCATAAAAAATTTCAGAACAAGGGCCGCACGGACCTGTATCTCCCATACGCCAAAAATTATCTAAAGTCGAAATTCGTAGAATACGGCTGTCGTCTAAACCAGCAATTTTCCGCCAAAGTTGAGCGGCTTCCTCATCGTCTGCAAAAACAGTGACAAGTAATTTTTCTTTGGAAAGTCCAAACTCTTTGGTCACAAGTGTCCAAGCAAGTTTAAGGGCTTCAGGTTTGAAGTAGTCACCAAAAGAAAAATTTCCCATCATTTCAAAAAAAGTGTGATGCCGTGCCGTATAGCCGACATTATCTAAATCATTATGCTTTCCACCTGCGCGGACGACTTTTTGCGCTGTGGTTGCACGAGAATAAGGGCGTTTTTCTTGACCTGTAAAAACATTTTTGAAAGGCACCATACCCGCGTTTGTAAACAACAAAGAGGGATCATGCGACGGGACAAGAGATGACGAGTGCACAATTTGGTGCCCGTGCTTGGCAAAATAATCTAAAAAAGTGTGGCGAATTTGATTGGTTGTGTATTGACTAGTTGTGTACATAGCAAGAAACATCAATCCTAAAAAAGGCGTGTAATGTGCCTTTAAGAAACTTTGAGAAACGTTAAGAAAAAGTTTTTTAAGGAGCAGACCCGTCAAAATAGAAAACTAAAAACAAACACTAAAAGTGTTATAAGCTAAACCTCACTATAAAACATATTCTGATTTTTCGTAAAGAGAATTAAAGAAAAGAGAGAATAAAGAAAAAGGGGGCATTTTGTTGGAGGAAGGAGAAAAATAATTCATTTTACTTTTTTTTGAGGAGAAGAGTGTTGAGAAATAGAGTCGGTTTCAAAAACAACGATCCGACTGATAAAAAAATTAGCAAACAAACCAACAAAAGCCCCACAAGCGAGCGCCAGGGGTGGAAAATGGAAGCAAAACGGCACGAAAAAAATGAGAAGATAAACTGTTGTACGATTAAGAAAAAATCCAAGGCTATTAGCTGATAAAAAACGCGTCCACTGCATAAAGGGACGTTGATGTGAGGCGTTTTGAAATGTCCAAATCCGGTTTAAAAACCAGTTACTTGTAGCAGCAACAAAATAGGCGATAAAAATAGCAGCGTTTAACCCTAAGAGCGAGCGGAGCAGAAAAACAACTGAAACATCACAGACAAAACCAAGGCTTCCAATAAGACCGAATTTCAAAAATTGTATAAATTGCGTTAGTTGGTAATGAGAAAAAAAGCATATCATATATTGAAATAAAGCCTTGCGATGGTTATAAAAAAACAGTAGCAGGAAAAAAGATTCTTTTAATACATAACTTTTTGTGTAGGAAATAAAAAGGAGACACGTATGTGTCTCCTTTTTTGTTGAGTAAGAGAGGTTAAAGGTTCAACCTCTCTTATTATATCCAAATTAGTGGAGGATGATTTCCACACGGCGATTTTGGGGTTCACGGGTGTTAGGACCTGTTGGCACCAACGGATGGGCTTCCCCATAACCATGAATGTCAATAACTGAGGCAGGAACACCATCACGGACGAGTTCTGCTTTAACACTTTTCGCACGACGGATAGAAAGCCCGAGGTTATATTTTTGTCCTGCAGGGCCAGGACGAGCTGCTGAGTTATCAGTATAGCCGTTAACTTCAATCCGTGTGACTCGAACATGGGTAGAGGCTTGCGCAGCTTCAGCAACGATTTGACGTGCCCGTGTTGTAAGGGTGTATTTATCCCAATCAAAGAATACGAGATAAGAGCGTGCGGGTAGTGGTGCTGGAGCAACAACAGGGCGAGCCGCAGGTGGTGGCGGAGGAGCAGGTGGGGCTGGTGGCGCTGTATCAAACGCATAACGGAGCCCAAGAATAAATTGATGGTTCCAACGTTGATCAAAATTAGCATGACCACCATCTGTACCGTACTGGTATGCACCGTCCATAAAGGAGCCAGGTTGTCCAATCATACGATACTGGGCTGTGACTTGCAGGCCAGGGAGGCCTGTGTCAATTGCGGCACCTACAATGCCTTGCCATGCAAAACCACCATTGGTACCATTAATAGCATAACCGCTAGGTTTCATCTGACTGTTTGTGACATTGTTATAGCGTTGCCAGAGGTAACCGCCACCGACGCCGAGGAAGGGGGTTACAGGGGAGTTAATGCCGAAATGTTTAAGATCAATATCATAAAGAACATTGACAAAAGCACCATAAGATTCATCAGTGTTATGATAACCGCCAGCTTGACCTGGGCCTATGTAGTGAGCACCAAAGTTAACATGTGAAAAGTTATAATTACCTTCGACTTCAGCACGGAGCCCATTACCAAATCCCCAACCGAAAGATCCAAACCCAGTAAATCCTGTATTATGCCGCAGTGAGAATTTTGGAACGGCTGCACCATTGGCGGGTGTATTAGCGTGAACGTGTTGGTCTTGAACGAGATTGTAGCCACCACCAACATCAACGTAAGGACCTGTGATTGTGGTTGCGGAAGCAACAACGGGGGCAGCCGTTAAGGCTGTTGTAAGAAGAATACTGCGAAAACGCATTATTTCAACTCCATAAAATTAAGGAACAAAACTACGAACAAAACTACCAAGTAAAAAATACTTTCTCTCCTTAATTTGATATAGGGAGAGAGAATAACTAAAACAATACTCTACCTCCAATAAAAGGCAAGAAAAACCTTAAAGATAGAGATTAAGAACAATTGTAAGGGAGTTGTGGTTTTTAAGCAACATTTTAGGTTTGAGAAAGAAGCATTTAAAGTCTCTCATCAGTACTTGTTATTTATAATACTTGTAGAATATTTATAATGCTCCATCAGCTTTAAGGGTTTCTATTACCTGATGAATGGGAACGTCACGGTTTGTAAAAGCCTGCCCAATATCACGAACCAAAACAAAAGAGAGTTGCCCTTCACGTATTTTTTTATCTTTACCCATATGGGCAATGAGGTTTTCGATTTTAACCTTTTCAGGTAAATCGCGAATATGAGTTAGTAAAGAGAGGCTTTCGAGATGGTGGGTTACACGTGCTAACGCTGAGTCTGGGCAAAGACCAAGCCGTAATGAAAGCGCAAAGGCTAAATGCAACCCGATAGAGACCGCTTCCCCATGGAGGAGGCGCCCATCATACTCTAATTCTGCTTCTAATGCATGGGCAAAAGTATGCCCAAGGTTGAGTAAGGCACGCCCGTTGCTGCTTTGTTCTTCTCGCTCATCAGTGGCAATAACACTAGCTTTGAAAGCGCAAGCGCGTTGTATGGCTTCGGCAAGGATTGTGGGATCTTGTTTAAGGACTAAAGCACCGTTTTGTTCACACCATGTAAATAATTCGGCATCCCCAATTAGCCCAGCCTTAACGATTTCCGCATAGCCAGCTTTCATTTGGCGTGGGGAAAGGGATTTTAGGGTTGCCGTATCGGCAAGTACACAGAGAGGCTGGTGGAACGTGCCGATAAGATTTTTACCAAAATGGGTGTTAATCCCCGTTTTACCTCCGACAGACGAGTCAACCTGTGATAAAAGCGTGGTTGGTATTTGTATAAAAGGAAGACCGCGCAACGTTGTTGAAGCAACAAAGCCTGCCAAATCCCCAACAACGCCGCCTCCAAGGGCAATAATGCTTGTTCGGCGTTCAATCCCCTCTTTGAGAAGGGAGTCTACGAGGGTGGTGTAGATGGTTATATTTTTACTGTGTTCTCCTGAGGGAACGCTTAAATGCCGTGAAACGATGCCTGCGCGTGTAAGGGCGGATTCTAAAGTATAGAGGTAGGGTTCTTGTTTCACCGTGTCGTCTGTAATAATGACAACGGATTTATGAGGAAGGAGAGGGGTAAGAATCTTCCCCGCTTGGGCAATAAGATCATGTCCAATAAAAACGCTGTAGTGCGTATGCTTAAGCGTAATAGGGAGTTGCAAAAAGGATGGCTCTTTTTTAGTAATGTCTTTTATCTTTTTAATCTCGTTTATCATGCGGGTTGTCATGTGTTCTACAGAGTCCTCTTCACAATCAAGGGTTATATCAGCTTGCGCATAAATAGGTGCGCGCGTGGCAAAAAGGTTTTCTAAAACTTTAAGAGGGGAGGAGGTGTTAAGTAAAGGGCGGTGGGTTTGTTCTGCAACACGGCGCGCAATAACGGGTAAAGGGCAGTTAAGCCAAAAAGAGAGGGCTTTTTGATGAATTAAAGTGCGGGTATTGGGGTCCATAAAAGCTCCTCCTCCTGTGGCGATAACTTTAGGAACGGAGTCTTCTAACAGGCGTTGAAGAACTTCGCGCTCTTTTTTGCGAAAAGCGGCTTCGCCATAGAGGTCAAAAATATCGGTAATAGAACAGCCTGCTTCACGCTCAATTTCGTGATCACTGTCGAGAAAAGGGTATCCTAAACGGCGGGCCAGGGAACGCCCTAGGGTTGTTTTTCCTGCGCCCATCATGCCGATAAGTACAATGTGACATGGTAAAAAAGAACTATTTTGAAAATCAGAGGGGGGAGGAGAAAGAGACATGATTTTAGATTAAGTTGTTTTTGAAGTGTTTTTTTGGTGAGGCAAAATGTGTTGTTTCGTTTTATTCTATAAAAGTAAAGATAAAGTAAAGGCTAAAATAAAGACTAGAATAAAGGCTAAAGAGGGGAAAAAGAGTGGCTGACGGGTGTATTTTAAATGAGATAAAAAGGATTAAGATTGTTTTTTTTAATATCACAGTCACTATATAACACGGTTACAAGATATGCGTTATTTATTTTTAGAGAATCGAGTTTGTATGAGTCGTCAGATTTTAAGTGTTGTTGCGTTTGTTATTTTTGGTGGGGTTATTGTAATCCTTGGCATGAAAGGGCATCCGCCTGCGCGACAGCCCATTCATCGTGAGTGGCACTTTAACGCACCGTCTACGGAGGGTGCTGCTGTAACCGCGTCTCAAGGTAATTCCCAAGGTAACTCTCTGGGAGTTTCTTCTGGGGGCGCTATTGTGCCTGTTGTACCATCTGCTCCGATGCATCCTCTTGTGTATCAGCAGGGATCGGTGACTCAATAGGGCGCCTTACGGAAAAGGCGACGAAACCTCGGGGAAAGGGGTGTAAAATGGTCGATCGCATAAGTTTTGAGCCTTTTCTTGAAATGCTTGTTGCAGAACGAGCTGCAACCTCTAACACAATTGCGGCTTATGAATCTGATTTACGCTCTTGCGCAGAAAGTCTTGCCTGTCGTGGGGAAACCATTCAAACAGCCACAACGGAGGGGTTAAAAGCATGGCTTGCTGATCTTGTGGAAAAGGACGGCTATGCCCGTAGAACAATTGCTCGTAGGCTGTCGTGTATTCGGCAGTTTTATCTTTTTCAGTTGCGTGAGGGGATACGTCAGGATAATCCTGCAACGAGTTTAGAGGCACCTCGTCCGCAAAAAACGCTTCCCCGTTTTTTATCAGAGGCGGAAGTTATAGCCCTTATTGAAGCGTGTTCTGTGCCTGAAGGAGCTTCGGCGGCTAAAAAGCGACGTGGGCTTGTCGCACGGGCAGCATTAGAATTGTTGTATGCTTCGGGATTACGGATTTCTGAACTTTTAACATTACCGCGTGAAGCTTTGAGGCAAGAGGCACAAATGATCGTCGTGCAGGGTAAGGGTGGGCGGCAACGGCTTGTGCCGTTATCAGAATCTGCACGTGCGGCTGCTCAAGCCTTGCTTCAAAGTGATAAAGCGCGTCAGAGCCTGTATTTATTTCCGGGGCGTGTGCCGACTAAACCGATGACGCGTCAGGCTTTTGATCGTATTTTACATGATGTTGCTATTCACGCGGGGATAGATCCTGCACGTCTTTCGCCCCATGTTTTGCGACATTCTTTTGCAACGCATTTATTGGCGCATGGTGCCGATTTGCGTGCGTTACAGGTGTTATTGGGGCATGCAGATATTGCGATGACGCAAATTTACACACATGTACAAGCTGATCATTTATCCCGTGTAATGGCTGAACATCACCCTCTAGCGCGGATGTCTTTAGGTAAGGATCAATAAGGGAGAGAAATGATTTTGCCGTGGGAAATGATTTTAGTGTATAAGCGTTGGGTATACGTGTGTCACGGGTGTTTTTATAGGTATTTTGTTTTAAGAGTCGTATTTTTCGTATTTTTTGATGGTGTGGTGAAAAATGCATCAGTTTTTAGAGTTTGAAAAATCCATTGCTGAACTTGAAAATAAGATTGATGAGTTACGGCAGGTTGCAGATCCTGAAAGAGTCGATATAGAGGAAGAAATAGCGCGTCTTTCAGAAAAGACCGAAAAAAGCCTTCAAACGATTTATGCGAATCTTACGCCATCGCAAAAAGTGCAAGTGGTTCGGCATGCACAACGCCCCCATACAGAAGATTATATTAAGGCATTGATAACGGATTATATGCCTTTAGCAGGTGATCGACTTTTTGCAGAGGATAAAGCCATTGTAGGGGGAATAGGGCGGTTTGAAGGTATCCCTGTTATGGTCATTGGTACAGAGCGTGGTTCTGACTTAGAAACGCGTATTGAACATAATTTTGGCATGGCTCGCCCTGAGGGGTATCGAAAAGCACAACGCTTAATGTTGTTGGCAGGGCGGTTTGGCTTACCGATTCTCACATTTATTGATACAGCAGGAGCTTGGCCAGGCATTGATGCAGAACAACGTGGGCAAGCTGAAGCTATTGCGCGGACGATTAGCGTTTGTTTCGATGTACCTGTGCCCTTGATTGCCGTAGTGATTGGTGAGGGTGGTTCTGGCGGTGCTGTTGCTTTAGGGGCGGGAGATCGTGTTTTAATGCTAGAACATGCTATTTATTCCGTAATTTCTCCCGAAGCTTGTGCCTCTATTTTATGGCGTGATCCAAAACAATCAGCAAAAGCGGCAGAAGCCCTAAAACTTACGGCCCAAGACTTAAAACGTTTAGGACTTATTGATCGGATTATTCCAGAACCTGTGGGGGGAGCACATCGTCATCCTGACGTTGTTAAAAAAATGGTAGGGGATGCGTTGGCGGAAACATTGCAGGAATTATTGCCTCTTGATCCAACCCAACTTAAACAATTACGCCGTGAGAAATTTTTAGCTATGGGTCGTGATGTTGTACAATAAAGCTCTTTTTAGATAAGGGGTAGAAAAGGCAGCGTCTGCATATACTCTCTTTACTGTGCCTCAACTTTGTATGATTTTAGGGACTAATTTGGTTTCTTTAATAGAAGAAACCAATGGGTTGTGTCTCGAAAAGTAGGTTTGTCTAATTCGCTTAAATAGCTTTCTTTAACAAGAATCATCTTGTCTGTTAAATCTTTCAATAAAGTAAGATATTCTTCTTTTGTTCTGTAGATAACACTATAATTATTTTTTAATGATTCTGAATAATGTTGTTTTAGAGTTAGCCTTTTTTCAACGCCAACACTTTCTTCAAGATAGATAACTCCGTTTTTATTTAGAATTTTGTATAAGTGACGATAAGTTCTTTTCAAATCATCATCATTAACATACATAGATACTCCAGAAATAATTATTGTATCAAACCCTTTCTTGAGGGGGGGGGACTTTCTATGCTTGTTAATTGAGGAATATCTTGAAACGAATATTGAAAAAATTGATATTCTTTTGAGAAAATCTTTGTTTTGCAGCCTCTATCATGGTTTTAGAAAAATCAATACCGCAATAACTTATGCACTCGTTTGCTAATACATCAGCCCACCTGCCAATACCACATCCTATATCTAAAATTTTTCCACAATTAAGATAAGGTTTTATAGTATTGACTTCGAAATCATGCCATTTTTCAGCGTAATGTGAATCTGTATCGTTGAGTAATGTACATGTATATTTAGGAAGTAGACCAGAAGAAAACTCTTTGGCTCTTTTATCATAAAAACTTTTTACGTCGTCATATTGAATTGTAAGGGTTTTTGAATAGATACGAGTTTCCATAGTTTACACCTTTAACGATGCTTATAATGTAATAAAATACAAAACATAAAATTATGTTTAACCTAAAACAGTAAACGCTAGGATTTTTGGCCAGGTTTTCTCAATTTGTAACCTTCTCCGTTGTGAAAATACTCTCTTGAACTAGAAGAGTTCTTAAGAATAGCTGAGAGGTAATCCAAAAAGAGGTTAACCAAAGGCACCAATATCGTGTGTGAGAGCGACACTTATTTCACGGAGAAGCTGAAAAAGTTGTTCCATAGGGGTAAAAATATCCCAATGTTCACGTATGTAGATCGCTTCGTTTCTGTGTCCTTTTGGTTCATAAAAATCTTGGTTCGTTGGACTATTGCCTATTGGGAAAATCGTGGTCATTTGTTGAAGAACATAAGGAATTTCAAGGCATAAAACTTTACGCATCATAATACTATGGTTAAAGCCACTACGGGGTGTAAAAAACGGAATACGACACGCTAATAACCATATTTGTTCAATAATCATAATACGGATAGCATGGAGTAAACGAATACGCGGTTCTGTTTTTGGAGCATTTTGCCAGACTTCTCGAAGGGCGATGTGATCAATCTGAATGCGTCTAAACATCGTGTAAAGTTCTGTTGAGAGGTTGATTTTTTCAAGGTGGTTCATTAAACCCAAAAAGGCTTGCCGGCGTTTAAGATCTTTTTCCTCTGTAGCACGATCAAGCCAGAAGGAGGGATCTAACAAGGAAACAATACTTTTAAGAACTTTATCGTCTGAACAGGATAAACCATGGTTAGCAAAATCTAATGCACGTCGAAAACGTTGGCTAGACGTATGAAGTGTGTTGAAAATTTCGGCATGACGGCGTGCCGCTGTGCCTAACCCATGGAGTGTATTGGCACACCAACCGAGTTGTTGGAGAATAGCGTTGTTGGTAATCGCCCTGAGTTGACTTGGGTGAGTAATACGTGTTTTTGTTGAAGCTTCAGTATTTTCTCGTGCCGGAGGGCGCGAGCCTGTGCGATCAACAAGGGAAGGACCAAATGTTCCAAGAAGAGAAGCATATCCTGTATCGTCGACGAGTTTGTTCATCGATTCAATCATACTAAAGAAAAAATCGGTTGAAAAATCAGTGTTGTCATAAATAGGATCTTCATTTTCTTCCTGGAGAGTGGGGAGAAAAATATTGTCAACAATGGTGCTTAATGTCGCGTTGGCTAAGTCTTGCGTGCCAAAAAGTAAATAGCCATCACCTCCTTGGAAAGAGGTCTCCTCACGATAGGTAAGATTATGTTTTTTGAAGTGGTTACGGACATAGGTAGGGAATAAATAAGAAAGTCTATCTGCCATATGGAAGGGGTGCGCACCACGACCAATGCTTTCGCCATGCGTGTCAAAAAGAACCACTTCAATATCGTTAAGTTCCCAACGTGTTAAAAGATTACAAATTCTTAAGCGCAGTCGTTCAATAAGGTAAGATGCGCCCAGTTGCCCGATATAACGCCCAGAATCAGAATAACCAAATTGTAAGCATATCCGTCCCATGCGCCGGATATAGGCACGCCATGCTGGAGAACGTAGGGCTTCTTCTATAATTTGTTCTCCATTGAGAATAGCGTCGTATGTTTCAAAGAGAGGCGATATTTCAACGTTATGATCAACACCAAGATAGGTGGCAATCCATAGAGCCATTAACAATGTGTAGCCTGTTTCTGTCTCAGCAATGAGAAAACGGACAGGGCTTTGGGAATCAACAAATTTTGTGATTTGCGCAATAGTCATCATCAAGCGTTCAGAGGAGGCAGAAGCACCGAGAAGAGCCCCAAAATCAACCGGAACAGGAGTAACTGTGTCAAGGGCGTCGTTGGCTTGATTAAGAAGTGTACGGCGGCAAGTAGGATTGTTTGGGTCATCTAATAAATTGAGTTTTTGCCGAATATAATTATGGACTTGTACGGCATTAAGCCGTACATGCGTATGAGCAAGTCCTAACCCATGGGCAAGAAACCCTGCCCGCGCAACAGCAAGGCGAATTTTAGAGTCATGCGAGGGAGCATTATCAATGGCAGATTGAAGAGAGTCATTGAGTTCAGAAGCATCGGTTAATGCTCTGTCTTTGCGTGTAACAAGCAGTTGAGCAAAACGTGCTACGGCTTGTACATCTGTTCCATTGGAAGGGGCTGCATTAATTTGTTCCGTTACACAAACAATGGCATTATTAAGCCGATGGGTGAGGTCTGTATTAAGAACGTTTTCACGTGTGATTTGCTCTTGTAATCGGGTTAGCTGGAGGCGTTTCATATGCAGGCGTAGGCGCAACGTATCCCACCAACCAATATCCATGCGCCCGTCTGTATCATAGCCGACCCAACTTGTTGCAATAACAGGGCACGGTGTAAGAGTCGTCCACGTTGTTGGCCACGTTTCTGAGGCTGTTTTAAGAAGTTCTGTTGTAAAGAGGTCAATAGCATCACGCGCACGCGAGATGGCTTCTGTGGCAAGCGTAAATTCCTCTTCTAAAGTAGGGGGGGCTGATCGGCGATGTGTCTCGAAAAAAGGAGATGTTTGTGGTGGGGTAGGGGAAGAGGCACTTTCTGCAAGAGCTGCATAAACAGAATTATTGAGGGCAAAAGTGGGGTGTGCTGTAAAAACTGCCGCAAAACGGATATGGCTTATAGCGTCACGATAGGCCTCAAACGTAGGGGTTGGGAGCGTTTTAAGGACATGTTGGGCAACATGGTGAAATTTTTCTTGTACAGAAGAAGTTTCTGTGTTTGTGTTTACGTAGTGATGGAGATGACGGGCACGTTTAAGAAAAGCGGAATCCCTTAAAAAATATATCACACTGCGTAAATCGTCGTAATCAATCTCTTTTTTTTCAAAGGCTTTGCCAATATGCAGGGCAAGAGTCATAACAGGGTTATAATCTTCGGTGACGGTATGCGCGGTCTCTATGATAGAAGTTAAAATATGATTAAGACGTGGCGAGAGAGAGGAGAAATCTAATGTCTTCATGTTTTTTCCTTTTTGAATGTAATGAGAGGACGCGAGGATCTAAGGGTTACAAGTGGTTAAAGACAGTTGAGTATATCTTTTACGTAAACGATTGTGATTTGATGTAAAATATAACAAATCTTTAAGGGGAGAGATAGCAGTAGAAAGAAAAACAGGTTATTTCTAATACCATGGCTATAATAGAGGATACGAACGCACAGCATAACACGACTTATCAGGAACTAAAACGGTACAAATCTTTAGCAACTATGTTGCTTGGGGTCATGGTGCTTTTGACCTTGCTCAGTTATTTAGCGCCAGCGTTAGGGTGGGTTAAAGAAAGTTTTTGGTTAGAAATCGTGCGTGCTGGTGCCTATGCAGGGGTTGTCGGGGGAATCGCGGATTGGTTTGCAGTTGTAGCTCTTTTTCGTAGACCTATGGGGCTACCTATTCCCCATACAGCCATTTTACCCACACAAAAAGATCGACTTGGGCGGGCTTTAGGTCTGTTTGTGATGGAACAGGTTTTTACAGAACAAGAAGTTAACGTGGTGTTACAACGTGTTGATCTACCAGGGGCTATGGCCAATATTCTTGAAGATAAAAATATGCAGGAAACGATAGCGGTTTCCGTCGTGCGTGTTACGCCTCAAATATTTGACTATATGGAAAGCGGTCGTATGAGCCAAATGTTTGCGCGTTTTTTACCAAAAATTCTGGGAGATGATGATTTTATTCTTGTTATTGTTAAACTGCTTCGTAATCTCGTTGATCGTAATAAACATGAAGAAATTTTATCTTATCTGTTGAGATATATTAAAGACAATATCCACTCAAGTGAGAGTGTTTTACGGAGCGTTATTCAAGAGCGTGTGCGTGAGCAAGGAGGGCGTTTTTTAGGGTGGGCTATCGGGGGATCTGTAGCAACGCGGGTATTAGCCTCTGTAAGGCAGGAGTTAGAACGAATCGATCTTGAGGATTCGAGTTTACGTGAGAATTTTACACAATGGGTGCAAACACAAATTGATCGGTTAGAAACAGATCCTAGCCAAGCGCGTGCGTTAACCCAAACGATTATTGAGGCATTATCGCAAGAAAAAGTTGTCGGGTGGTGGCGTCACGTTTGGCAACGTTTGCGAGAAAAAGTGGAATCTGATGTTAAAAATCCACAAGGGCGGGCTCTCTCTCTTGTGCGCGATAGCCTTGAAGATTTAGCACAAAAAATGCGGCACGATGCTGTGTTCCGTGGACAAATTGAGAAAGGGATTCATAAGGGTGTTTTGTACATGCTCCCTTCTATGCGTATACGTCTCGCGGAATTTATTGCCAGCGTTATAGCAGGATGGGATGCTGTAGCAATGGCAGATAAATTAGAATTACGCGTTGGAAAAGACCTTCAATTTATTCGCTTTAGTGGTACTTTTATCGGGTGTGGGGTTGGTGCTGCACTGTTTGCTCTTTTGCATGTTGTATTTGGTATTAACGCAGAATAACATTCGCTTAAATAGTTTAAGAGGGCTATAAAACCTATAGTCTCTATAGACTCGACTCTTAAGAAAATACGTTAGAAATTATTTTTTTCTTGTAATTGACGCCATTGACGTGTTGGTGAGTTGACATTTTGTGGTACGTGGTGTTGTATAACTCATAAATTAGTACCTATAAGGTCTTTAATTGTTAAGTTAAGGTAATAGACAATGCTCAAGCTCTCTCGCTTGACAGATTATGCAGTGGTTATTCTCGTCCGATTAGGCGAACAAGAGGGGGGGGGCACGTCTGCTTTGTTAGCGACTAAAACAGGCTTGTCTGAGCCGACGGTTGCGAAAGTGCTCAAAACGCTCTCAAGTGTTGGGCTTGTTTTATCGCGGCGCGGGGCAAAAGGAGGGTATAAATTAGCGCGGTCTTTATCTGATATTTCGGTAGCGAGTGTCATTGTGGCGATGGATGGTAAAATTGCGCTGACAGCCTGTGTTGATGGGGGCGGTTGTGAAAATGGAGTGTTTTGCGGTTTACAGGGAAGGTGGGACCTTATTAACAAGGCAATACGTACAACGCTTGAAAATATTTCTTTGGCAACAATGTGCCTCTATGAGTCAGAAAATACGCCTGAACTATTTAATGCGTGTCAGGATTTTGGAAAAGATTTTAGCGGAGGTTGTGCCGCATTGAATGATTGGAATTAAGGGAAGTTAAATTGTGTCTGAAACGTCTAGCCCTCATCATATTGTGGAGAATATTGGGCAGTCTCATTACAAATGGGGGTTTGAAACCACTATAGAAACGGATTTCGCTCCTAAAGGGCTTAATGAGGACATTATTCGGTTAATTTCTCACCGTAAGGAAGAACCAGATTGGATGTTACAATGGCGTTTAGATGCGTTGAAAACATGGCAGGCGATGAGAGAGCCAACATGGGCAAAAATTACTTATTCTCCTATTGATTATCAGGGTTTGCACTATTATGCTGCGCCTCGTCGTCAGTCGAATCCAAAATCATTAGACGATGTTGATCCTGAACTTCTCCGTACCTATGAAAAACTTGGTATTCCTTTACATGAGCAAAAAATTCTTGCAGGGGTAGAGGAAGTAGAGGGAGATTCTCAACGCTCACCTGTTGCGGTTGATGCTGTTTTTGATAGTGTTTCTGTCGTGACAACTTTTCGTAAAACACTTCAAGAAGCAGGGGTTATTTTTTGCCCTATTTCTGAAGCTGTGCGTGAGCATTCAGACTTGGTACAACGTTATTTGGGGAGCGTGGTACCGGTGGGTGATAATTTCTTTTCTGCGCTAAACTCTGCGGTATTTACAGATGGCTCTTTTGTTTATGTTCCTAAAGGGGTTATTTGCCCAATGGAGCTTTCGACGTATTTTCGTATTAACGCCCGTAATACAGGGCAATTCGAACGAACCCTTATTATTGTGGAAGAGGGCGCTTCTGTTTCTTATTTAGAGGGGTGTACAGCCCCCATGCGTGACGAAAATCAACTCCATGCCGCGGTTGTAGAGTTAGTGGCAATGGAAGGGGCTTCCATTAAATATTCGACTGTTCAAAATTGGTACCCGGGTGATGAAAATGGACGTGGAGGAATTTATAATTTTGTGACCAAACGGGGTGCGTGCCGTGGAGCGCGGTCACGTATTTCGTGGACACAGGTGGAAACAGGGTCTGCGATTACGTGGAAATATCCTTCCTGTATTTTACAAGGAGAGGGATCTGTTGGGGAGTTTTACTCGATTGCTGTAACCCATAATTGTCAACAGGCTGATACAGGTACAAAAATGATCCATATAGGAAATAATACACGCTCAACTATTATTGCTAAAACCATTAGTGCTGGACGTTCAGAAAGCACTTATCGTGGTTTAGTGCGTGTACTCCCTAAGGCTTCTGGGGCGCGGAATTTTACACAATGCGATAGCCTGTTGATCGGGGATAAATGTGGCGCCCATACAGTGCCCTATGTAGAAAGCCGTAATATGACGGCAAAAGTTGAACATGAAGCGACAACTTGTAAAATCTCGGAAGATCAACTTTTTTATTGTCGTCAACGAGGGCTATCAGAAGAAGAGGCTATAGGTCTTATTGTTAATGGGTTTTGTCGTGATGTTCTGAAAGAGTTGCCGATGGAATTTGCGGTAGAAGCCCAAAAACTTTTACAAATTAGTCTTGAAGGCAGTGTTGGGTAGAGGAAATCTCTAAGAAAAAACCTAAAGGAAAATTGATGAGTTCGTTTTTAGAAATCTCAAATTTATGTGCACAGATTAAGGCAGAAGGGCAGGAAAAACATATTCTTCGCGGTGTTACTTTGAACATTCCCGCGGGAGAGGTTCACGTTATTATGGGTCCTAACGGGTCTGGCAAAACAACTCTTTCTTATATTCTCGCGGGACGTGATGCCTATGAGGTCACTTCTGGACATGTTACTTTTCGCGGGCAAGATCTTTTAGCGATGAAACCTGAAAACCGTGCTGCTTCAGGTCTTTTTTTAGCGTTTCAAAACCCGATTGAGTTACCTGGTGTCAATAATGCGCATTTTTTACGTATGGCTGTGAATGCGGTACGCCGTCAACGAGGGCAAGAAGAGTTAGATGCTGTGGCTTTTTTGAAACAAGCCCGTAAAGTACTTGAAACGCTTTCTATGGCGCCTGATGTTTTAAAACGGGCGGTGAATGTAGGGTTTTCTGGCGGTGAAAAAAAGCGTAATGAAGTCTTACAAATGACATTGCTTCAGCCTTCTTTGGCTATTTTAGATGAAACAGATAGCGGGTTAGATGTCGATGCGATGCGTGTTGTTGCGGAGGGCGTTAACCGTCTACGATCGCCTAAATTTTCGGCGCTTGTTATTACGCATCATCAAAAATTGTTAGATTATCTTGTCCCTGATCGCGTACACGTTATGACAAAAGGGCAGATTATTCTCTCGGGGGGACCAGAACTTGCCCGTGAGATTGATCAAAAGGGGTATGCACCCTTTGTAAAAGGGGCATAAAGTGAATATATCTCAAAAGCCTTGTTCTGATGTGTTGTCATTATTCGCGCATCGTTTGCCAAAAAGGAACACTTGCGGGCAACAAAAAACAGAAGCTGTCGCTTGGTTAGAGCATAAAGGTTTGCCCGATAAACGTGTTGAGCAATGGCGTTATACGGATCTTCGCGCTTTAGGGCGTGTGCCCTATAAGACGGCATTACGCACCTATAATCCTTATCATGCTGAAAAATTGTTACACACTTTGCCACAATGGGGCGAAATTTTAGCCAATTTACCGCGTTTCGTCGTTGTAAATGGGTATTTTGACCCTGTTTTAAGTCAAATACCGCAGACATTTACTTTAACAACTTGCCCTTTTGAAAACGTATCAGGAAATGGGGGTAAAGGTGAGGATTTGAAAGGCATACAACAGCCTTTTATGGCTCTAAATACGGCCCTCGCTGAAGAGGAAATTTTTTTACACGTTCAAGAGGGAGTAAAAGTTGGACAGGTCTTGATGGTGTCGCTTACATTGGGTGATGAGCAACCTGTGTCATTACACCCGCGTTATACGCTTAAACTCGACAAAGGTGCGCATTTATCCTTATTAAGTATTTATGCTGGTGATGGAATCTATTGTCATAATCCTGTGGAGCAAATTGAAATTGCCGAGCATGCTACGCTCAAACACCTCACGCTTTTTCAAGAAAGTGCACAGGCAAGTGTTTTGAAAATGGTTCAGGCGCGTGTCGCAGGACGTGGAGTGTATGAGAGTTTTATCCTCACATTGGGGGGGCTTCTGACCCGCCATGACATCAATGTTGTTTTAGCGCAAACGGGGGCAGTAGCGAAAGTTAATGGGGTTCAATATCTTTCTGATGAACAGACAGGGGATATAACAAGCGTTATATGTCATGAGGCGTCTGAATGTATATCGCGTCAGACGATACGTAATGTTTTATCGGATCATGCGCGCGGGGTGTTTCAAGGGAAAATTCTTGTGAAGCGTGGGGCTCAAAAAACAGATGGCTGCCAAATGAGTCAGGCGTTACTTTTATCCGAACATGCCGAAGTCAATGTAAAGCCTGAATTAGAAATTTATGCTGACGATGTGCGTTGCAGTCATGGGGCGACAATAGGCGCGCTTGATGAAGAACAACTTTTTTACTTACGAAGTCGGGGCATAGCGGAGCATGAGGCACGACACATGTTGATAGAGGCGTTTTTAAGTGACTCTCTGTCACTTCTTGAGGAGGAGGGGGTAGTGCGTGCTCTTTGTCATGCTGTGCTGACTCGCTCTCTTGATTTAAGAGAGGAACAACAATCGTGACATGGGGAGAGGCAAAAGAAAAACCACACGAAAAAATAAAAGCCAACTCCATCAACCAAGGTGTTGTGTTTGATGTGGAGGCTATTCGGGCACAATTCCCGATTTTGACACAAAAAATTTATAATCGCCCTTTTGTTTTTTTAGATAGTGCCGCCTCGGCACAAAAACCTGAAATGGTTATTGAGGGAATGGCGCAGGCTATGCGTACCCAATATGCGAATATTCATCGTGGCCTTTATTGGATGAGTGATCGCGCGACTGAAGCCTATGAAGAGGCACGTAATAAAGTCGCTCATTTCTTAAATGCTTCGGTACGTGAGGAAATTATTTTTACACGGAACAGCACAGAGGCCATTAACCTTGTGGCTCATTCTTTTGGGTCTTTATTAAAAAAAGGGCAAGCGGTTCTTATCTCTGAAATGGAACATCACGCGAATTTAGTTCCTTGGCAAATGTTACGTGATCGTGCGGGGATTGAGTTACGGGTTGCACCTATTACTGATTCTGGCGATTTAGATCAAGAAGCGTTTGAGCATCTTCTTTCAGATGGAAAGGTTGGGCTTGTTGCTATAACGCATATGTCTAACGTCTTGGGAGGTGTTGTTCCCGCAAAAGAGATTGTTGCAAAGGCACACGCGGCGGGGGCGCTTGTGTTGTTAGACGGGAGTCAGGCTGTTGTACACCAACGCGTTAATGTGCAGGCTTTAGGTGCTGATTTTTATACCTTTACAGGTCATAAACTCTACGGACCAACAGGCATTGGTGTGTTATGGGCGCGTGCGGCTTTATTGGACTCTATGCCGCCTTTTTTAGGCGGAGGAGATATGATTTCCACCGTGATGTTTGAGCGTTCAACATGGGCAGACATACCACATAAATTTGAAGCAGGAACCCCGCCTATTATTGAGGCAATAGGGTTAGGCTTGGCGATAGAGTGGCGCCAAACTTTAGATGATGAGGCTTTAGCCTCTCATGAAGAGGCTTTAACAAACCATGCGATCGCCCGCCTCCAAAATATAGACGGATTAACCATTATTGGCACCCCAAAACAGAGATGTGGGATTGTTTCATTCGTTATGGAGGGCATTCATGCCCATGATATTGCAACACTTTTGGATAAAAATGGCATTGCGGTGAGAGCAGGGCATCATTGTGCTGAACCACTTATGAGACGGTTAGGACTGACAGCAACAACAAGGGCAAGTTTTGGTGTTTACACGCTTAAAGAAGAAATTGATTTTTTGGCAGAGACTTTGCAACGTATTCAAGGGTTTTTTGTATAAAAAAACAAAGGATTTGACGATGGCACCGCCAGAGAATCCAGAAAATGGATATTCTGAAAAGGAACAATATCAGAATGCCCATAAGAATACCCATCACGATGTGCAACAGGAAGAGAAGTTGACGCATTCTGTAGAGACTTTTTTACGTGATCCTCACCTTGAGGAACCTCACCCTGAGGGGGAGCAAATAGCAAAAGTAGAGAGTTGGAAGCCTGAACAAACAACACTTTCGCAAACAACAGAACAAGAGCAGAAAGAAAACACAGAAAAAGAGAATATAGAAGAAGAAACAGACAAAAAGAAAGACAAACAGCCTCAGTCTTTAGTGTTGGAAGATGCGGTGATTGAGGCGATTTCCACCGTATATGATCCAGAAATTCCAGTGAATGTGTATGAGTTAGGGTTAATTTATGCCATTGATTTACACGATGATGGTCGTGTTTGTGTTGAAATGACTTTGACAGCGCCGAATTGTCCCAGTGCGCAGGAATTGCCAGCCCAAATTAAGGAAGCGGTGGATCAAGTGCCGGGGGTCTGTGAAACGCAAGTTGATATTGTGTGGGACCCACCGTGGGACGTTTCACGCATGAGTGACGAAGCACGCCTTGCCCTCAATATGTTTTAAATGGGTTTTCAATAAAATAGAAAAAACGCCGCCTAAAAAAGAAAAAAAAACGTTCAAGAAAACAAAACTGTTCACGATAGGAGACAAGATTTGACGAGACCATTACCACCTTTAATGCGCCTTACAGAAGCAGCAGCCACGCGATTACAAACCCTCTACAAAACAGCGCACGCAGGGCAAATTTTACGGATTTCTGTCACAACAAAAGGGTGTTCAGGGCATGCCTATGACATGACCTTTGTAGACCAGCCTAGTGCGGGTGACGAAATCGTTAAAGATAAGGATCTGACTTTGTTAGTAGATCGTAAAGCAGTGCTTTTTTTGATTGGTACAGAAATGGATTATCAAGAAAGCGATTTAGAATCAGGTTTTGTATTCAAAAACCCTAATGAAAAAGGTCGTTGTGGGTGTGGGGAAAGTTTTCACGTCTAACCCACGTCTAACCTACCTCTGACGAAGAGAAATCCTTAAGAATAGCCCCAACAAGCGGCGACAATAGCAACAACACTGAGTACGACCATAAGGGCAATTTGGTTTTTAATTGTGTCAAAAAGAGTAGCATCTGGGCGTAGGGCGCGTTGTACTTTCCGATAAGGTCCGCGATAAAGTTGAATAAACCACAAAGTAACAAGAATACCGATAATTTCCATAAGAGCGGTTGACCACGAGGTGTGGGCAAATCCTCCTTCATGGACAATTAAAAGACCTCCAGAAACAAGCATCGTGAGGAGGCTATGGGAAAAAGCACGAAAAAAGCGCTTAAATGTTTGGATATAAACAGATTGACGATCTTTAACACTGAGCAGGCTTAAACTTGGATATAAAACAAGAATGACGCAAGCCCCTCCACCGATAAAAAAAACAATGCTTATAACATGGAGGGCAAGAATGAGGCTCCAAAAGGCAGATAAAAAAACAGAATGGTGCATAAAAACCTACAAATAAATGAAATAAGGAGGAATTTAAGTCAAAGAGAGTTTAATTTTTGAGAAAAGTAGCAAAAATGTCAATTGATTTCCAAAGTTTTAAGGGGCTTTTGAGCGTATTTTAAGAGACTTTCATGCGCCTATTTTTCCGAAAATCATCATAAAAAGGTATTTTAGTGAAAGTATACTTGTACTAAATCTCATTTTTAAGTTGTTTTTGAGGGTAAGGGGTTATTTTAGGCGTTGTCAAAGGGGTATGAAGTGTTATTGATAGAGAGAAAAGGGAGATAAAAACAGGCATAAAAAGAATAGAAAAGACAACAACGTAAAATTTTGTTATAGGCGTGTTGATGACTGAAGACAGAACGACTGATCAAAAGATTCTTTCAAAAAAGGGGAGCCGTAAGCGTGATGGGGAGTCTGCCAAAAGACTCGATCCCTCTTCAACGCGGACTATGGAGCAAATGTTGTGGGACGCAGCGTGTTCTATTCGTGGAGAAAAAGATGCGGCTAAATTTAAGGATTATCTTCTCCCTCTTTTATTTCTCAAACGTTTATCCGATGTCTTTGATGATGAGATCAATCGGTTAGAGGAAGAATATGGCAACCGTGAAATAGCATTAAAAATTGCAGAAAGTGACCACCAGCTTTTGCGGTTTTACATTCCGCCCGAGGCGCGTTGGGGCGTGATTTCGGGGCGGGATCCTTACGATTGGGGCAATGAAGCTGCGCCGCGTGATTGTGGCGAGCAAATTACAAAAGCACTTCGGGCTTTGGTGCGGGAAAATCCCTCTCTTTCAGGGGTGATAGATGTGGTTGATTTTGCTGCGGAACGAAACGGCGAGCGCGATATAAACCCCTCTAAACTACGCGATGTGATTGAAACCTTTTCAGACACGCGCTACCGTTTGGGGCTTAACGATGTACAGCCCGATTTTTTAGGGCGGGCGTATGAGTATTTACTCCGTAAATTTGCCGAAGGATCGGGGGATAGTGCAGGGGAATTTTTTACGCCCACCGAAGTGGGTTTTCTCATGGCATATATTTTAGACCCTAAACCCGGGGAAACTTGCCACGATTATGCTTGTGGTTCGGGCGGGTTGCTCATTAAAATGCAGCTTGTGGCAAAAGAGAACCACCTCCAAAGCACCGTACCACTTAAACTCAGCGGGCAAGAACTTCAGGCAGAAAGTTTCGCCCTTGCGCGTATGAACGCTATTATTCATGATATGGACGTAGAGTTTGCGCGAGGGGACACCATGATGAACCCCAAATTTTTAGATGAAAACGGTCGCATAAAAACGCATGACATTGTGGTGGCAAACCCCATGTGGAACCAATCTTTTGAGGCTAAACTTTTAGAAGAGGATCGGTTCGATCGGTTTAGTACAACAGGCGGGGCGGTCATCGGTAAGAAAAAGGGCGACTGGTCTTGGTTGCAGCATACCTTTGCTTGTTTGGGAGAGCACGGACGCGCCGCCGTTGTGCTTGATACAGGGGCGGTGACACGTGGTTCGGGTGAAAAGAAAGATAAAGAGCGCGCGGCAAGAAAGTGGTTTGTCGATAACGATGTAATAGATGGCGTTATTCTTTTGCCCGATAACCTTTTTTATAATACGCCGGCAGCGGGGGTCATTGTGCTTCTCAATAAAAATAAACCTGCTGAGAAAAAGGGGAAAATCACATTGTTAGATGCAAGTGCGTGCTATCGAAAAGGGCGCCCAAAAAATTATTTACCGCAAGACAGCTTGCGCGCTTTGGCAAATCAGTATCGGCATGCGGGTACAGCAAATGAGAGCCATAAAGATGACCCTCAAACCGAGGCAGGTGAGCAAGTGGATCCCAATAATGCCCAATTAGGCAGGGTGAAAGTGATTACCCTTCAAGAAGCCGCCGAAGCCGATTATAACCTTTCCCCCAGCCGTTGGGTTGACAGGGGTGACGAAGAGAAAGAAAAAATGTATAGCCTGCACGATTTGCCAGCATTGATCGCCCAATACCAAAATTTAGAAAAAGAAGCCGAAGAAATAAACCGTTCCCTTCAAGCATGGCTGGCGAAGGTGGTGTAATGCCTGTGTACCCCTCTGAAAAAGCCCAGAAAACGAGTAGCATTGAGAACGAGTGGGTTAAGGTGAAATTGGGGGACTGTTTAATTGATCACAAACAGGGAAAAAAACATAAAAAAGGAAAAAAGCCGAAACACTTATCGCAAAAATATTCTGAAGGAGTTTTACCTTATGCTACGGCGGAATATTTTAGAACATGTAAAGCAGTAGATTTTGTTCCTGTTGATTATTTAGATTCTTGTGTCCATATCAAAAAAGACGATCTTATTATCATTTGGGACGGTTCAAACGCGGGAGAGGTTTTTGTTGGGAGAGAGGAGTCTGTTTTAGCCTCAACAATGGCGTTGTTAGAAGTGAATAAAACCTTACTAGATACCAAATTTTGTTATTTTTTTCTTAAAGCAGATTTTAATATACTTAATGATTACGTTACAGGATCAACAATTCCTCATGTAAGTTCTAATATACTCACAAATTTAGAAATCCCTATCCCACCACTCCCCGAACAGCGGCGGATTTCTGCGCTTTTAGGGTCAATAGAGAAAGCCATAAGTCTTGAGCGGCGGTGTGAGGAGTCTCTCACCACAATAAAACGCGCGGCTATGCACGTTGTTTTTAACCCCGCTAACAAAGTGGGGTGGGAAAAAATAAAGCTAGGGGAGATTTTAAAACTTGAGTATGGTAAACCACTACCTAAAGAAGATAGATGTAATCACGGAGGATTTCCGGCTTTTGGGGCTAATGGTATTTTATGCTGGAGCAAAAAAGCATATCGAAATGAACCCTCGATAATCGTTGGGAGAAAAGGTTCAGCAGGAGAAGTTAATCTTACAAATGGCCCTTTTTATCCAACAGATGTTACTTTTTTTGTTGTACACAACGAAAAGAAAGCTCTCTTAAAATATCTTTATTATCTCTTAATTCAATTAAATCTTAAGAGATTGGTACAGGGTATTAAACCGGGTATTAACCGTAATGACGTATATGCACTTAATACATATATCCCACCCCTCCACGAACAACAAGAAATCGTCGATTTTCTGACAACGCTTGACCAAAAATTAGACATTCATCGCCGCAAGCGCGCGTGTTTGGAAAACATTTTTCGCCTATTCCTTCATAACCTCACGCGTGGCACGTTGCGTTTCACAGATCTTCCCGAAGGCTGCTTTTAAGACGTGTCGTGTTTTTTTCTTTTCTTGTTTATGGAGAACTCTCATGCAAAACCCTATGCCTGCTTCCCCCACTATCAACGAAGCGTCTTTTGCACAATTTCCCATGATTCGCTATGCCGTTGAAATAGGCTGGCAGGTTTTATCTCGTGATGAGGCATTAGCCTTACGCGGCGGGGAGAGTGGAAAGTTTTTTCGCAGCGTGTTAGAGGAAAAACTGAGAAGTTTTAATCCATGGCTTTCAAAAGAGGCTGTTGGCTCTCTTTATGAAAAACTCGACTCTCTGCCCGCGAATATCGAGGGAAACCGTGAAATTCTTCTTTGGTTACGGGGTGAAAAAACAATTATACGATGAAAAAGAAAAACGTAGCCGCCCTGTCACACTCATTGATTTTTCAACCATCGAGGCGAATACTTTTCATGTAACGTGGGAGTGGACCATGCATACCACAGTGCGCCAGAAGAAAAACCGCGCTGATGTTATTTTTATTATTAACGGTGTGCCTGTCGCTATTGTAGAACATAAAAACCCTAAAGACAGCAACGCTATTGAACGCGGTATGAAACAATTACGTCGCTATGAGCAAGAAACGCCCGAGCTTTTAGCAACGCCACAGCTGTTTAATGTTACCCATAACCTCGATTACTGGTACGGCGTTACATGGAACATCACGCGCCGTGATATGGCACGTTGGAAACAGGCAAAAGATGAAACCTACCGCTTTGCCGTGCAGTCGTTTTTTGAGCCACACGAATTTCTGCGCACATTACAACAGTGGATTTTATTCTATGTGCAAGATGGCGAAATCCGAAAATCCATTTTACGCCAGCACCAGCGTCGCGCTATCGAGGCGATTATGCAGCGTTGCCTCGATCAGCAAAAAACGCGCGGTTTGGTATGGCATACGCAAGGATCGGGGAAAACATTTACCCTTTTAACCGCCGCACGGCTTATTTTAGAAGATAAAAAACGTTTCGCACATGCGACTGTTATTCTCGTGGTCGATAGATCGGAGCTCGAAGGACAACTTAAAGGATGGGTTGATCGTCTCCTTGGCGAAATGCAGGGGCAAGATATTGTCGTCAAACGGGCAGAAAGTAAAGCCTCTTTGCAAAATCTGCTCGATAGCGATTTTCGCGGGTTGATCATTGCAATGATCCACAAGTTTAGCGACCTTCGTAAAGACTCATGCCTGCGTGATAACGTTTATATTTTTATTGACGAAGCCCATCGCTCTGTTGCCCACGATTTGGGTATCTGTATGATGGCAGCACTTCCCAACGCAACCATGATCGGTTTTACAGGCACACCTGTCGCACATGCGAAACAAGGGAGGGGTACGTTTAAGATTTTCGGCACACAAGATGAAAAGGGTTATCTTGATAAATATTCGATTGCTGAAAGCATCGACGATGAAACAACACTCCCTATTAAATATTGCATGGCACCTTCAGAAATGACGATTCCCACAGAGCGTTTAGATGAGGAATTTTTTGCCCTCGCCGACTCTGAAGATGTCACCAGTGTTGAAGAACTCAATAGGGTTTTAGACCGTGCTGTTGGTATTCGCACGTTTCTTATGGCAGAGGATAGGGTGGCAAAAGTTGCTGCTTTTATTGCACAGCATTTTAAGGAGAACGTTTTGCCGTTGGGGTATAAAGCTTTTGTGGTGGCTGTTAACCGCGAAGCGTGCGCAAAATATAAAGAGGCACTCGATCAACATTTACCTGAAGAGTGGTCAAAAGCCGTTTATACAGAAAACGTCAATGATAGGTTCGAACGCCCTCTTGTGGCTGAAAAACAACTTTCCAAAGACGAGGAGGAAAAAACACGCAGCCTTTTCAAAAAAGCCGATCAAGATCCAAAAATTCTTATTGTGACAGATAAGCTCCTTACAGGATACGATGCCCCGCCACTTTATTGCCTCTATCTCGATAAACCTATGCGAGACCATGTTTTACTGCAAACCATTGCGCGTGTTAATCGCCCCTATATTGATGCAAACGGTGTGCCTAAAACGATCGGGCTCGTCATTGATTTTGTCGGTGTGTTGCGTGAGTTAAAAAAGGCACTGAATTTTGATTCAAGTGATATGAGCGGCGTTGTTGAAGATTTAGAGGTGTTGTTGCAAGATTTCTTAAAACGCATTGACGAGGCTAAAAAGCACTATCTTGAAGAGATTTCGTCGAAAAACTATGATGAACAAACCTATAATGAACAAATAGAAAAATGGCTTTGCGGGCGTTTTTTAGACCCTGAAGAAAGAAAAACTTTTTTCGAAGCTTATAAGACTATTGAAAATTTGTGGGAAATTCTCTCTCCATCTTCCGAGCTGCGCGATTATACTGGTATTTACAAACAGTTAAGCAATTTATACTGCATAATACGTAATTTCTACGCCGAAAAAACGGGTTTTATTAGTGATCTGGCTCATAAAACGCGCCGCCTTATCGAAAAAAATGCCGAGCAAACAGGGCTAGGAGGTTTCATAAAAGAAGTTACTTTTGATGTAGACACCCTCAACGCCCTTTGTGAGGCGAGCAAAAAAGAGAAGGGGGAAGAGGTGACGACAATCTTTAACCTCGTGCGGGGGTTACATAAGGAAATAGACGAACACCCAGAAAACGCCCCCATTTTGCAGCCTATTAAAGAACGTGTCGAGCGTATTGTGAAAGATTTGGAAAACCGCAAGACAACAAGTGATGCTGTTATAAGCGAATTAGCCTTGATTGCAGGAGAAAAAGAAAAAATTCTTAAAGAATCGCGTGAAAGTGGTCTTTCTCCTGGGGTGTTTCGTGCCTATCTCTTTTTGCGCGATGATGCAAATCTTAAAGAGGCACAAAGTGACCCAATGGTATTAGCCAAAGAAGTAGAAAAATATTGTAGAGAGTTTCCAAATGCGCGCTTTAGTGCTGAAGAACGACGTTCTTTACGCTCAAAATTATATAAGCCTTTTGTCGCTTTTGGGTATCATGATGAGAAAGAGATAGGACGTGTTGTGAACCAAGTTATGGAGTTTTTGTTAGCGGAGTCATAAAAATGGCTAAATTATCGTTAGAGCAGGATTTGCGCGATCGTACGCAGGTTTGGGCTGAAAAGTTAAAGGTTTTCCCACGGGTGGTACGCGTGCAGCCTATGCGGCGTAAATGGGGATCGTGCTCATCAATAGGTACAATCACTTTCGCTCGAGATTTACTCGATCAGGAAAAAGATTTTCAAGATTATGTTATTGTGCACGAACTTCTTCATCTTCGTTATCCAAGCCATAGCCATGGGCGCGTTTTTAAGGCGTTAATGAATGCCTATGTACCGGGGTGGCAACATCTAAAGCCACGCTGTGTTTTGTAATATTAGCATATTCTTTAATAGGATATATCTTAATGGGGCTATCAGGCATGCTCCGCAACTTAAAGCAGAAGTTACCTCATACTAAAAACAAGGGGGGTAGCTTAACACAGGAAGAGAAAGCATTGGTTAATGCTCTTCTGCACGAAGGATATCGAAAACAGGATATTGCATTTATTATCAATCAAGGACGATTCGCTCAAGGGCAACTGGTTACTGTTAATCAAGCACGAATAACCCAATCAGGAGATGTAACAGCTTCAAAGGAACAAGTTGAGGAATATTTCAAAACTCTATCAGCATACGATCCAAAGACTTTTCTAAACCCTTATAAAGAAAGCGATAAAAGGCTCATTCGCTCTCGTGAAGCAATGATAGCCGCTGTCCAAACTTTTAACACGCCTACAATGATATTTAAGGCGGAAATTTTTGCCGTTCTTTCAAATATTGCATGGACATATCTGATCCATGAAAAGCTAGAGAGAGAAGAAAAAGGTTCAAGTGAGAGATGTAAAAACAAATCGAAAACTGTTAGTCAAATATTGGGGAAAGAAGGTCAAACCCCTATTCAATCCCCTATCAAGGATGCTGCTGTTATTGAGAATCTCAGGAAGATTATTGAGATACGTGATGAAGTAGAGCATACTCTTTTTGTTGGGGGAGATATTTTATTTGGGGCACTGTTTCAAGCATGTTGTATCAATTTTGAAAAATATATAACTGAATGGTTTGGCTCTAGTTTGTCATTGACAAAGGAATTATCGCTTGTATTACAATTTGTACGTCTTGAGAAAGAACAGCTTGTTGAGCTGGAAAAAAGTAACTTACCTCCTGCGATAAAGACGATTGTAGACGAGATTCAAGAGAGTGAGTTCAAAGATAATAGTGCTTTTCAGTTCAAAGTCCATTTTATGGAAGTAGTGTCATCTAAAACATCTGCTGATATTCATCGTCTTGTTTCTCACGATAAGAGCGAGCCTGGTACACCTTATGCTATTAAGCCACGTGATTATGCACGTGTGACTGAAAAGGAAATTGTAAAGGCAGTTCAAGATAAAGGGTACAAGAATTTTAAGCCACGTGACCATCAGAAATGCTGGAAGGAAAGATGGAATACTGCAAAAGAACGGAATGAGCATGCAAGACAATATGGAGAAGTTTTGAATAAGAGGCAATGGTTTTGGTATAAACAGACATGGTTGAAAGAGGTTTTAGAATTTTGTAAAAAGGCGGGCGAGCAATTTAAGTGATATAAAATAATTTTGAAATAGAAAGATAAAAAATGTCGGAGTATTCGGAACGTTTGCAGTTGATCGATAATTTAGCGCTCTATACACCCGATGAAATGGGGCGCATTGATGCCTTTGCTGCGCAGTTTGTACCGATCTCAACACTTATGGACAATGCAGGGCGTGCTGTTTCACGGGTTATTCGGGCGCATTTTAAGCCGATGCGTGTTTTAGTTTTATGTGGTCCCGGCAATAACGGAGGGGATGGCTATGTGGCGGCACGTTATTTGCGTGAGGCGGGCTGGCTTGTGCGGGTTGCGGCTTTGTCCTTACCGGCAAATAAAACCGCTGCGGCTGAAGCCTCAGCGTGTTTTACGGGGATACGAGTCCCTTTTTCGTGCGAAGAAGTAAAACGTGCCGATTTGGTAGTAGATGCTGTTTTTGGCGCAGGGCTTACGCGTGATATAACAGAGGAAGTTGCGCATGTGTTGGGTGCTGCTTCGCGCATTGTTGCTATTGATATTCCCTCTGGGGTTGATGGCGCAACGGGGCATGTACGTGGTTATGCATCACAAGCCGAAATGACAGTAACCTTTGATCGGCTTAAATATGGACATTTGTTGTATCCGGGCAGGGAGCTTTGCGGCAAATTAGTGCTGATGCAAATTGGCATTCCTGAAAAGGTTTTTCAGGCAGTACCTGCAACAACATGGCAGAATAATCCTCGTTTGTGGTCATTGCCTGTGCTGGGAGCACAAAGTAACAAATACACAAGGGGCGTTGTGAGTATTTGCGGGGGCGAAAAAATGCCGGGGGCAGCACGTCTTTGTGCTTCGGCAGCGCGGGCAACAGGGGCAGGTTTAGTGCGTATTGCAGCAGGGGAAAACGCAGCCGTTTATAGATTAGGAGAAGCTGGCGTTATTGTAGATTCGGAACCAATTTTAGAATTATTAGCGGATAAACGTCGCTTTGTTTGGGTTTGTGGTCCTGGCTTGAGTGCACGTGAAGTCGAAGAGACTTTGCCCCATTTGCTTGAAGCTAAATGCTGCGTATTAGCAGATGCGGGGGCTTTATCAGCCACTGCAGGACAATGTGAACGCTTGCGCGGCGTGGCGGTCATAACGCCACATGTAGGGGAGTTTACCCGTTTATTTGGCGCGATTGAGGTTGATTTACCGGCACAAATACGGGCAGCGGCTTCTCATCTAGGGGCTGTTGTGGTATTAAAAGGTGCTTCAACTCTTATTGCCGCACCCGATAGGCGTTTGGCTATAAACACCCATGCGACACCGGTGTTAAGCACAGCAGGTTCTGGTGATACGTTATCGGGTGTTATCGCTGCTTTTCTTGCTGCAGGAATGCCCGCGTGGGAAGCCGCCTGTGCGGGGGTGTGGATTCACGGTGAAGCGGGTATAAAAGCAGGTCTTTGGTCAATCGCTGAAAATTTAGATCAATATTTAGGGGCAGCACGTCAGGAGGCTACTGTTTTTTGAAATATGTTTTGTGAAAAACGCTCATTTTGAAATATCCGTTTTGAAATAAAAGAAATTTTAAGTGTTTCTTAAAGGGGTGTATTTGTTGTTTGAATGGTAAGGCTTGCCGTTTTGATGCTTTAGGTGTAAGAGATATGTGTTTGTATCGCTCATAACAAGTAGATGATGAATACAATTGGGTTTAACAGGCGGGTGTGGTGGAATTGGTAGACACGCCAGATTTAGGTTCTGGTAACGCAAGTTGTGGGGGTTCAAATCCCTTCACCCGCACCAGTTTAGTTTTCGGTTTTTTGTTTTGCGTTGCATAAAGTATTGCAAAAGTCATTAAATAGGTAACATGTCTAATTTTTCCAAAGAAAGGCTTGATCAATGGAAGTAAATGAAATTCTTTCAGAAGGCTTGAAGCGTGGGTTTACGATTAAAGTTTCCGCGACAGAGCTTGATTCTAAACGTGATGCACGTTTGAAAGAAGTGGCATCGGGTTTGAATTGGTCAGGGTTTCGCCCGGGTAAAGTGCCTGTTTCTTTGGTACGTCAGCGCTACGGCTCTGCTGTATGGGATGAAGTAATCAAGCAAGAAGTTTCTGATACTATTCGTAAAGTTTTTGAAGAACGCGGTTTACGTCTAGCGGGGGAACCAAAAGTTAATTTTGTTTCTGGGCAACAGGACGATGGTCAAGGGTTGGAATTTACAATTGAGAGTGAGATTCTCCCTGATATTACTGTGCCTGATTTTTCTACTTTGGAACTCGTTCGCTTAAAAGCGCAGGTACAAGATGAAGCACTTGAAAAAGTGCTTAAAGATGTCGCTCATCGTCATCGTAAGTTTGAAGTCGTTGAAGAGGTCCGTCCTGCAGGAAAAGGCGATGTTCTTGTCGTTGATTTTGTCGGTAAATTAGACGGTGTACCTTTTGAAGGGGGTACGGCGCAAGATGTGCCTGTAGAAATAGGGGGTAATGATTTTGTTCCCGGTTTTGCTGAACAAATAGAAGGGTTGTCTCCTCATGAGGAAAAAACGATTACAGTGACATTCCCAGAAGACTACAATGCGTCAGAATTGGCAGGTAAAGAGGTAACCTTTGATATTAAAGCAAAACAGCTGAAAAAAATTGTCGAAGTGGCTATTGATGATGAATTAGCAAAAGCTATCGGTTGTGAAACGCTTGATCAGTTAAAAGATCTTGCGCGTAAACAGATTGAGAATGAGTATGAGCACCTTTCTAGGTTACGTATTAAACGTGATTTGATGGACGTTCTTGCAGAAAAGATTGATTTTGAAGTGCCGTCTGGTTTGGTTGAAAATGAATTTCAACAGATTTGGAGTCGTATTGAGGCGGATCGTCATGCGGGTCGGCTTGACGAGGAAGATAAAAATAAAGACGAGGAAACGCTTAAAGCCGATTATCGGAATATTGCAAAACGCCGTGTTGGGTTAGGTCTTCTCTTGGCTGAAGTGGGGCGTAAAAATGGGGTTTCTGTCACAAGGGAGGAGCTGGCGCGTGCTATGCGCGCGGAAGCTGCGCGTTATCCCGGGCAGGAACGTCAGGTTTTGGAATTTTTCCAGAAAAACCATCGGGCTGTAGACTCTCTTCGCGGTCCGATTTTTGAGAATAAAGTCGTTGACTACCTGATTGAACTTGTGAAGGTGACGGAACGTGAAGTTTCTTCTGAAGAGCTATTAGAGATAGTTCAGTAAAGGTATTGGCTGAATATACAGCTTGTTATGTCAATTTTTATGGCTCTATAAATAGAGATTACGTTTCAGTAAAAATCTCTTTATTGGGAGAGGAATAAGTTAGAGATGAGGGATCGTGGTCCCGTTGAAATTTTTAATAGTGCGTTGGTGCCTATGGTGGTTGAGCAAACCTCTCGAGGGGAGCGTGCTTTTGATATTTACTCTCGTTTGTTGCAAGAACGGATTATTTTTCTAACGGGTCCTGTTTATGATCAGGTTTCTTCGTTGGTTTCAGCGCAACTTTTGTATTTAGAAAGCGTTAATCCAAAGAAAGAGATTTCGTTCTATATCAATAGCCCTGGTGGTGTTGTTACAGCGGGTTTGGCGATTTATGATACAATGCAATACATTCGCTGTCCGGTGAGTACTGTTTGTATTGGGCAGGCAGCGTCTATGGGGTCTTTATTATTGGCGGGTGGGGAAAAGGGGCGTAGATTTGCTCTTCCTAATGCTCGTATTATGCTTCATCAACCTTCTGGTGGCGCACAAGGGCAGGCGAGCGATATCGAAATTCAGGCACGAGAAATTCTGGTTATTCGCCAGCGTCTTAATGAGATTTATTGTGATCATACAGGGCATACACTTGAGGAAATTGAGCAGAAGTTAGAGCGAGATGCTTATATGTCTGCTGAAGAAGCCTTGTCTTTTGGTGTTGTTGATGAAGTGATTCGTCGACATCAATCGGAAGAAACAGCGTGATTTTGTTTTTTCTAGCATGCTGTTAATGGTTAATGGGTTTTTCATCTGCTTACAGGTTTATGTTTAAGTGAGTTCAAGACTGATTGAGGGGTTGGCTGATGAATGCGGGAGCAGGTGATTCCAAAAATACATTGTATTGTTCGTTTTGTGGGAAGTCACAGCGTGAGGTGCGTAAACTTATCGCAGGTCCTACAGTATTTATTTGTGATGAGTGTGTAGATCTTTGTACAGATATTATTCGTGAAGAAAAAGGGGCGGTTCTTCTGAAATCAACGCGGGGGGTGCCTACGCCGCGTGAAATTTGTAAAGTTCTTGATGATTACGTTATTGGTCAACCCCAAGCTAAAAAGATTTTGTCTGTTGCAGTACACAATCACTACAAGCGTTTAGTCAATGTTGCTAAATCGGGTGATGTTGAAATTGCAAAATCGAATATTTTGCTTATTGGTCCTACAGGTTCGGGCAAGACTTTATTAGCGCAAACTTTAGCGCGTATTCTCGATGTTCCATTTACAATAGCTGACGCTACAACACTAACAGAGTCAGGATATGTTGGCGAAGATGTCGAGAATATGGTTTTAAAGTTATTGCAGGCGTCTGATTACAATATTGCGCGTGCACAACAAGGTATTATTTATATTGATGAAATTGATAAGATTTCTAAGAAATCTGATAACCTATCCATTACGCGTGATGTAAGCGGGGAAGGAGTACAACAAGCGCTTCTCAAACTTATGGAAGGAACAATTGCTTCCGTTCCGCCCCAGGGCGGGAGAAAGCATCCTCAACAAGAGTTTTTACAGGTTGACACTACGAATATGTTATTTATTTGTGGGGGGGCTTTTGCTGGCTTGGAAAAAATTGTTTCAGCTCGTAGTGAAGGAGGGGGTATGGGGTTTGGTGCTGATGTTCGCTCGCGCGATGAATCTTCTGTTGGTAAGATTTTGCGTGATGTTGAGTCAGAGGATTTAATGAAGTTTGGTCTTATTCCTGAATTTATTGGTCGTCTCCCTGTTGTGGCAACCTTAGATGATTTGGATGAGGCTGCGTTAGGTATGATTTTAACAAAGCCAAAAAATGCGCTTTTGAAGCAATATCAGTCCCTTTTTCAAATGGAAAATGTGAAGCTGACTTTTACAGATGAAGCCGTTCAAGCTATTGCCGAAAAGGCTATTGCTCGTAAAACAGGAGCGCGTGGTTTGCGTTCAATTGTGGAAAATATTTTGATGTCAACGATGTTTGATCTTCCTGGTTTATCGAATATTGAGGAAGTGGTGGTTAATAAGGAAGTCGTTGATGGTCAGAGAGAGCCTATTTATGTTTACGGGCATAATAAAGAATTATTGGCAGAATAATAAAATTAAAAGATGACGCCAATCGGTGATGGTACCGTATTCAATAAATTATAATAGGCTTAAGAGATATTTTATCTCTTAAGAAACGGTCAGTTGACACTTTTTGAAAGGATGAGTGTTATCATGGACAAAAGTGAACGTTCTTTTGAACAGATTCAAGATGATGTAACTACGCAAGCAGAAATAAGAGAATCTGAACAGAGTGACTCTTCAAAATCTGTTAATCAACGTGTTGCCTTATTACCATTGCGGGATATTGTTGCTTTTCCGCATATGATTTCTCCACTGTTTGTTGGACGGGAGAAATCTGTTCGTGCTTTGGAAGCCGCGACACAAGAGGATCAAGAAGATAAAGTTATTTTATTAGTGGCACAAAAAGAAACAACATTAGATGAATTATCGCTTGATGATATTTATCGTGTTGGTACACTATCAACTATTTTACAGATGCTGAAATTGCCAGATGGAACAGTTAAGATATTAGTTGAGGGTGTAAAACGTGTAAAACTTGTCGCTGTGTATGACGTAAACGGGTATTTTGAAGCCGACATTGAACCAATACCAGAAGAGACGGAATATAGTACTGAGACACAAGTATTGGCACGTTTAGTGGTGTCTCGTTTTGAACAATACATGAAATTGAATAAAAAAATTGCTTCTGAAGTTCTAACTTCTCTTGAGCAAATGAGTGATTTGTCAAAACTTGTTGATACAATTGCAAGTCATATGAATATTAAACTTTTTGAGAAACAGGAGATTTTGGAAGCTTCTACTGTTTTAGAACAATTGGAAAAAATTTTTAACCATATTGAAGTTGAGATTGACAAGCTCCAAGTGGAGAAAAAAATCCGTAGTCGTGTCAAGCAGCAAATGGAGCGTTCTCATAAAGAATATTATTTGAATGAGCAATTAAAGGCTATTCAGAAAGAATTAGTAGAAATAGATGGTGGTAAAGATGAGTTATCTGAACTAGAGGAAAAAATTGAAAAAACAAAATTTTCAAAAGAAGTGCGTGAAAAAGCATTAGGAGAGTTAAAGAAACTTCGTAGTATGAGTGGAATGTCAGCAGAGTCGACCGTGATACGAAATTACCTTGATTGGATCTTAAATGTGCCTTGGAAAAAACGCACAAAAATTCGACGGGATTTATCAGAAGCAGAAAAGATTTTAGATATTGAACATTATGGCTTGGAAAAAGTTAAAGAACGGATTCTTGAGTATTTAGCAGTTCAGAGTCGCTCGAATAAGTTAAAAGGACCAATTTTGTGTCTTGTAGGTCCTCCTGGTGTTGGGAAAACATCGCTTGCTCGTTCCATTGCTGATGCAACAGGGAGACATTATGTGCGTATGTCTCTGGGGGGGGTGCGTGATGAGGCTGAGATTCGTGGTCATCGACGTACATATATTGGGTCTATGCCTGGCAAAATCATTCAAGGAATGAAAAAAGCAGGAGTCTCAAATCCATTATTTCTTTTAGATGAAATTGATAAACTTGGAGCAGATTGGCGTGGAGACCCAGCATCAGCACTGCTTGAGGTGTTAGATCCAGAACAAAATAGTGCTTTTGCGGATCACTATCTTGAAGTGGATTATGATTTGTCTGATGTGATGTTCGTGACGACAGCAAACACTCTTGATATGCCACGTCCTTTACTCGATAGAATGGAGGTTATTCGTTTATCGGGTTATACAGAGGAAGAGAAAATTCAGATTGTCAATAAACATCTTATTGGTAAGCAAATTACAGCGCATAATCTTCAACCTGGTGAGTGGTCAGTAACAGATCATGCAGTACAGAACCTGATTCGCTATTACACGCGAGAGGCGGGTGTTCGTAATCTTGAGCGTGAGTTAGCAAAACTTGCGCGTAAAGCCGTGAAAGAGATTGTGACGGGTAAAACAACATCTGTCACGGTTACAGCCGATAATCTTGGTGATTATGCGGGTGTAAGGCGTTTCAACTATGGTGAAATAGAGTCGGAAGACATGGTTGGCGTTGTTGCTGGTTTGGCTTGGACTGAGGTTGGAGGGGAGATTCTGATTATTGAAAGTGTGATGGTACCTGGAAAAGGGGGAATTGTTGAAACAGGGAAATTAGGGGAAGTGATGAAAGAGAGTATCTCTGCGGCATTTTCTTTTGTAAGGAGTCGTGCGCCAAGCTTTGGGGTTACACCAGAACTCTTTGATAAGAGGAGCTTTCATGTTCATGTGCCTGAAGGGGCGACACCAAAAGACGGTCCTTCTGCAGGGGTTGGTATGGTAACTTCTCTTGTGAGTGTTTTGACGGGTATTCCTATTTGTAAAGATGTCGCTATGACGGGAGAAATTACTTTACGAGGGCGTGTTCTTGCGATTGGAGGGCTTAAGGAAAAACTTCTAGCGGCGTTACGATCGGGTATTCGCACTGTGTTTATTCCTGAAGAAAACATAAAAGACCTTATTGAGATTTCTGAAAATGTCAAAGAAGGGCTAGAGATTGTACCAGTGAGGCATGTAGATCAGATTTTGGAGCGTGCGTTGTTGCGTCAACCTCAACCTATTGAGTGGGAAGATGACCTTGCACCAGGGCGTAATGTTGTCGTTGCTGAGCAAAGTTTGCCGCATTGAGAGAGAAATATGTATTGTCGAATAGATTTTGAGTGTTATTATACTTGCATAGAATGAGTAATAGCTTCATAAGTACAGAGTAGGTTTTTGTAAAGTTATGGAAGCCTGGTACTTATTTAAGGTGAAGAAAGGTAATGTCGCATGGAAAAACTATTTAGTAAGCAAGACCTTGTAGCGTCTGTGGCAGAAACGGCAGATTTGTCTAAAGTGAAAGCCTCTGAAGCTGTAGGAGCAGTATTGTCTGCTATTGAAAGTGCGTTACATAAAAAGCAAGAAGTGCGTTTAGTTGGTTTTGGTAGTTTTATTATAACAGAACGTAAGGCGACTAAAGGACGTAATCCTCGCACAAAGGAAGAAATTGATATTCCAGCTTCGACATCTGTGCGTTTTAAACCAGGAAAAGCATTGAAAGATGCCTTAAATCCTAAGCATGAAAACGCTCATCGTGAGAAAGTTAAGGCACCTGTTGCTGGGGCTGCGCGCTCTAAGTCTAAAAAGGCTTAGTAGAAGTAGATTGTTTTCTGATAAGTAAGGTTGTATGGTGTATACACATTGATTCCTTGAAAGTGTGTTATGAATTTGTACTGATAGTATTTTGTTATATTGTCAATGTGTTGTTATGGGCGATTAGCTTAGGGGTAGAGCGTCTCGTTTACACCGAGAAGGTCGGCGGTTCGATCCCGTCATCGCCCACCATACTATACTGTTAAAAGTGGGAAAAAGGGGTTTTCCTTGTAAGTTCCTAATGGGCTTACAAGTTATGTTGCTGTAGTGTTTGTAGATTTTGGGTTTTGAACGGTTTTTGTAGTTTAATTTTGGTTTGAGCGTAGGAAAGTGATCAATGCAGTCTGTTTTTGCTAACTATGCGCCTATTCTTATTTTTGGGGGTGTATCAGTTGTTATTGCAGCGGCTATGCTAGGGATGGCGTTACTTTGTGGGCATCAGAAGCCTTATCCAGAAAAATTAACAGCATATGAGTGTGGCTTTAGTGCATTTGGTGATGCGCATCGTAGATTTGATATTCGCTTTTATTTGGTGGCAATCCTTTTTATTGTTTTCGATTTAGAAATAACGTTTTTATTTCCGTGGGCTATTAGTTTGGGTCGAATAGGTATATTTGGGTTTATGTCTATGCTTTTGTTTTTAGTCGTTCTTGGTGTTGGATTCCTTTATGAATGGCGTATGGGTGCTTTAGATTGGGATTAAAGGGTGGTGTGTCGTGACTAGTGATTATAACGAGAATGCCGTTATATGGAATCGAGAAAATTTACCTGCTGGTCCAGAGCAAGATGCTGTTATGCGGGGTATTACAGGTGTTTTAGCGGAAAAAGGTTTTATTATATCGAATCTTGATAAACTTGTTAACTGGGGACGTAATGGTAGCCTTTGGCCAATGACATTTGGTCTTGCCTGTTGTGCCGTTGAAATGATTCATGCTTATATGCCCCGTTATGATTTAGATCGTTTTGGGATTTTTCCAAGGGGGTCGCCGCGACAGTCTGATGTTATGATTGTAGCTGGTACACTTACCAATAAAATGGCACCTGCATTGCGTCGTTTGTATGAGCAAATGGCTGAGCCTCGTTGGGTTATTTCTATGGGGTCATGCGCTAATGGGGGTGGGTATTACCATTATTCTTATTCTGTTGTGCGTGGTTGTGATCGTATTATACCTGTTGATGTTTATGTGCCTGGTTGTCCGCCAACGGCAGAGGCTTTGCTCTATGGTATAATGTTGCTTCAGAAAAAAATCCGTCGGACGGGAACAATTCTTCGTGGCTGATCTTTGTATAAATTCTAAACAGGTAGAAGCGGAAGGGCAGCTTGCTTCTTTAGCGTTTACTTTTTTAACAACGCAACCTTATACTTCATATGCTGCGTTGGAAAAAGGGGAGTTGGTTGTTCGTACTACTCCTCAACATTTACTGTCTTTTTTAGAATACTGAAAAATGCGCCTCAGTATCGTTTTGAACAGCTCATGGATATATGTGGTGTAGATTATCCACAACGTGTGGAACGTTTTGATGTTGTATATAATTTACTCTCTGTAACCTATAATCGGCGTATTCGTGTTATTGTTACAACTGATGAAGTAACGCCCGTTCCTTCCGTTTATCAGCTATGGCCTTGTGCAACATGGTGGGAGCGAGAATGCTATGATTTGTTTGGTGTTTTGTTTTCGGGGCAGCCTGATTTGCGGCGTATTCTGACAGATACTGGTTTTGAGGGGCATCCCCTTCGTAAAGATTTCCCTTTAACAGGTTACGAAGAAGTTCGTTATGATGTGGGGCATAGGCGTGTTGTAAAAGAACCGGTTTCTCTTACACAAGATTTTCGTGATTTTGATTTTGTTTCTCCATGGGAAAGTGTTTTAACTTTGCCAGGAGATGAAAAAGCCCATAAAGTTCTGTGAGATATGAAGGAATCTCTCATGAGTGAGACACAGGATAAAGAGGCGCTTTTATTCGCGCAAACCGTACTGCGGGAAGATATTCCTGAAAGTCTGTTACCTGAAAATCAGCTTCAAGAACACACAAATCGGGTTGTCGAACTTGATTCTCACGCTCTTAATTTTGGGCCTCAGCATCCTTCTGCTCACGGTGTGCTACGTTTGGTTCTAGAATTAGAAGGGGAAGTTGTTGCGCGTGCCATTCCGCATATTGGTTTATTGCACCGTGGTACGGAAAAGCTTATTGAGCATAAAACTTATCAAAAAGCTTTGCCTTATTTTGATAGGCTTGATTATGTTTCTCCTATGTGTCAGGAACATGTTTTTGCTCTGGCTACGGAGAAGTTATTAGGTGTTGACGTTCCAGAGCGTTCAAAGTGGCTACGTGTTTTATTTTCTGAGATTACACGCGTTCTTAATCATATCTTAAACCTTACAGCTATGGCTCTTGATTGCGGAGCAGTTACGCCTGCATTGTGGGGATATGAAGAACGTGAAAAACTTATGGAGTTTTATGAAGCGGCTTCAGGTGCGCGGCTTCATGCAAATTATTTTCGTCCTGGCGGGGTTGCTCGGGATATTCCATCAGATCTTGAAGATAAAATTTCTGCTTGGACACGTGATTTTCCAAAGTGGATTGATGCTCTTGAAGGGCTTTTAACGGAAAATCGTATTTGGAAGCAGCGTACTGTTGGTGTGGGTGTTTTTACGGCGAAGCAGGCGTTGGCTTGGGGTTTTAGTGGTCCATGTTTAAGAGCGTCTGGTGTGCCTTGGGATTTACGTCGTAACCAGCCTTATGATAATTATCATAAGGTTGAGTTTAAAGTACCTGTTGCGCGTCAGGGAGATTGTTATGATCGTTACCTTATTCGTGTGGCGGAAATGCGGGAAAGTGTAAAAATTATTGAACAATGTTTGGATCAAATGCAACCAGGGGCGGTTAAGGTAGAAGATCCAAAATTTACTCCACCGCGTCGTGCTGATATGAAACAATCGATGGAAGCTTTAATCCATCATTTTAAGTTATTTAGTGAGGGTTATCATGTTCCGCCTGGAGCAACATATACAGCTGTAGAGAGTCCAAAAGGTGAGTTTGCTGTTTATCTTGTTGCAGACGGGACGAACAGGCCTTATCGTTGTAAAATTCGTCCCACGGGTTTTGCCCATCTTCAAGCTATAGATGAGCTTTCCCGAAGAGGAATGTTGGCGGATATGGTGGCTATTATAGGATCTCTTGATCTTGTGTTTGGAGAAGTGGATCGATGAATTCTGCTTGGGTTCCCCCATCACAACCTGATGATTTTGTTTTTGATGCAGAGTCTGAAACTGCAATTACGATTGTGTTGAAAAAATATCCTGTTGAACGTAAAGCAAGTGCTGTTATGCCTTTGCTTTATATTGCTCAAAAACAAATGAGTAGGTGTACTGGAAGTGCGTGGGTTCCTTTACAGGCTATGAATGAGATTGCTAAGCGCTTGGAGATAGCACCTATTCGTGTTTATGAAGTGGCTTCTTTTTATACCATGTTTAATAAACGTCCAATTGGGCGTTATCATCTGCAAGTTTGTACAACGACACCTTGTTGGTTGCGTGGTTCTGATGAAATAGTTTCTGCTTGTCGACGCGAAACGGGTATCAATCATTTTGGAGAAACAAGTGCAGACGGTTTATTTACATTGACGGAAGTTGAATGTTTAGGGGCGTGTGCTAATGCGCCTATTCTTCAGGTTGATGATGATTTTTATGAAGACATGGATTCAGAGAGTGTACAGAAATTGATTGCGGAATTACGAGACGGACGACGCCCTGCACCAGGTCCTAGAGTTGATCGTTTAAATTCTGCTCCAGAAGGTGGACGTAAGACGCTTCTTACTGTTTCTACGCCAGTGGATGAGCAATAGGAGGCGAAAAATGTTGCAAGATAAAGATCGGATCTTTACCAATCTGTATGGGCAGGATGATTGGCGTCTTGCAGGTGCACGTAAAAGGGGGGATTGGGATAATACCGCCGCTATTCTCGCAAAAGGGCGTGAGACTATTATTGCTGAAATGAAAGCCTCAGGCTTACGTGGTCGTGGCGGAGCTGGTTTTTCTACGGGTATGAAATGGTCTTTTATGCCGAAGAGTTTCGATGGTAGACCACATTATTTGGTCATTAACGGAGATGAATCAGAGCCAGGCACGTGTAAAGACCGTGAGATTCTACGACATGACCCGCATAAACTGATTGAAAGTGCACTAATTGCTTCATTTGCGATAGGAGCACACACTTCCTATATTTACATTAGAGGTGAGTTTTATCGCGAGGCAGAACACCTTCAAATTGCTATTGATGAGGCTTATGAAGCTGGGCTGTTGGGTCAAAACGCAGCGGGGACTGGATGGGATTTTGACTTCTTTATTCATCGTGGGGCTGGGGCTTATATTTGTGGTGAAGAAACAGCATTACTTGAAAGTTTAGAGGGTAAAAAGGGGCAACCTCGTATGAAGCCACCGTTTCCAGCAGGGATGGGGTTATATGGTTGTCCAACAACGGTTAACAATGTTGAGAGTATTGCTGTTACTTCTACGATTTTACGTCGTGGTGCGTCGTGGTTTGCTGGGCTTGGTCGTCCGAATAACGCGGGTACAAAACTTATGGCAATTTCTGGCCACGTTAACACGCCTTGTGTGTTTGAAGAAGAACTGGGAGTTCCACTTAAGGATATTATAGAAAAACATGGTGGTGGCGTTCGTGGTGGATGGGATAACTTATTGGCTGTTATTCCTGGCGGTTGCTCTGTGCCACTTTTACCAAAATCTATTTGTGAAACTGTCTTAATGGATTATGATAGTTTACGCGCGGAGCGGTCTGCATTGGGTACTGCGTGTATGATTGTCATGGATAAATCAACAGATATTATTAAGGCTATTGCGCGTTTCTCTAAATTTTTTAAGCATGAGAGTTGTGGTCAGTGTACACCTTGCCGTGAAGGTACGGGATGGATGATGCGAATTATGGATCGTATCGTCGAAGGTCGGGCAGAGATCGAAGAAATTGATATGCTTGAGCAAATTACACGTCAGATTGAGGGGCATACTATTTGTGCGTTGGGTGATGCAGCCGCATGGCCTATTCAAGGTTTAATCCGGCATTTTCGTCCGGAAATGGAAGCGCGTATTCGGCAGTATAAAGCTGGGCAAAAAGAGATAAGTCCAACACATGTGTCAGTATGATGGTGTTTTGGTGACGGGGTAAGAGAATGGTAAGGGTAATTGTTGACGGTACACCTGTAGAGGTTCTTCCTGGTTCTAGTGTGCTTCAAGCCTGTGAAGCAGCGGGAAAAGAAATCCCTCGTTTCTGTTATCATGAACGTCTGTCAGTGGCGGGTAATTGCCGTATGTGTCTTGTTGAGGTAGCGCGTGCTCCTAAACTTGTCGCGTCCTGTGGGTTTCCTGTAGCAGATGGGATGGAAGTTTTTACCGATACAGAGGTAGTGCGTCGAGCTCGCCGTTCTGTGATGGAGTTTTTGCTTATCAATCATCCTCTTGATTGTCCGATCTGTGATCAGGGTGGGGAATGTGATTTGCAAGATCAAGCTTATGGGTATGGTTCTGGTTTTTCTCGTTATCAGGAAGAAAAGCGTGCTGTAACTGATAAAAATTTAGGTCCGTTAATTAAAACAGTTATGACACGTTGTATTCAGTGTAGTCGGTGTGTTCGTTTTTGTACAGAGATAGCAGGCACTCCTGAGCTAGGACTAGTATCACGAGGTGAAAATGCTGAGATTACGACTTATGTGGAAAAAGCGCTTTCGTCTGAGTTGTCAGGTAATTTGATTGATGTCTGTCCTGTTGGTGCGCTTACGGCGAAACCTATAGCGTTTCACGCACGTTCATGGGAATATAAAAAGACTGATAGTATTGATGTTATGGATGCTTTGGGCACGAATATCCAAATTCATGCTCGAGGTGGTGAGGTTATGCGCATTGTTCCTCGCGTTAATGATGCTGTTAATGAAGAGTGGCTATCTGATAAAGGGCGGTTTTCTTTTGATGGTTTGAAGAAAAAACGCCTTGATCAGCCATGGGTACGTGTTAATGGTGATTTAGTACCTGTAACTTGGAAAGATGCTTTTATTGCTTTGGCGTGTAGATTAAAAGATATTTCGGCTGAAAGAATTGGGGCTATTGCAGGTGATTTGTGTGATGTGGAAAGTCTATGCGCTCTGAAGGATCTTTTTACGGCATTTGGTTCTTCTAATTTTGATTGTCGGCAGGATGGCGCTTGGTATGATATGAGTAGTCGTTCTGGCTATCTTTTTAATAGTGGTATAACGGGGATAGACCAAGCTGACGCACTTCTTCTTGTGGGAAGTATGCCAAGACATGAAGCACCTGTATTAAATGCGAGAATACGTAAACGTTTTCTTGAATCAGGGCGTGAAAAATTTCCTGTTGGTGTTGTAGGAACTCTTACAGCAGATTTAACATATCCAGTAGAGATGTTGGGGGCAGGCCCTGATGTTCTAGAGCGTTTACTTGATGGTACACATTCTTTTGCGGATGTTTTAAAAAAAGCGCAGCGTCCTATGATTATTATGGGGCACGCTGCATTAGTGAGAGCTGATGCGCCAAAAATTTATAATTTATGTAAGCAATTGGCAGAGTCATATGGTGCGCTAACATCGGAATGGAATGGTTTGAATGTGTTGCATACAGCAGCATCACGTGTTGGTGGGTTGGATATAGGATTTCTGCCAGGGGCACAAGGTTTGTCAACAGAAGCTATGTTACGGGGTGGTGTAGAAGTTCTTTGGCTTCTTGGTGCTGATGATATTCCAATAGATCTTATACCGTCAGAGACTTTTGTGGTGTATCAAGGACATCATGGAGATTGCGCTGCTAGCCGTGCTAATATTATTTTTCCAGGGGCTGCTTATACAGAAAAATCAGCCACTTATGTGAATATGGCAGGTTATGTGCAGCAAGCGTTTCGTGCTGTTTTTGCCCCTGGTGAAGCACGAGAAGATTGGCGTATTATTCGTGCTTTTTCTGAAGTGCTTGGCCATACTTTACCTTACGATACACTAGAGCAATTGCGTGCCCGTATGGCTGACGTTAATCCTATCTTTGCTATTGATGATGAGGATAAGGCACGTTATCTGCCTCATCAATCGACGGTTTCTACGATGATAGATGAATCTATTACGTTGCTTGACACACCATTTCAGCCAATTATACAGGATTATTATCTGACTAATTCTATAAGCCGTGCGAGTCAGACGATGGCTGAGTGTTCTGCGGCTTGTCGTTTGCGTACGGTGGAGTAGTGGGAATGGAACAGTTTTTCTATCATACGCTTATAGGGCAGATTTGTTTGATGTTACTAGAGACATTGGCAGTATTGGTGCCTTTGTTGATTGCTGTAGCTTACCTAACTTATATGGAGCGTAAGGTCATGGCTGCTATGCAATGGCGTCGCGGTCCAAACGTCAATGGTCCTTTTGGTTTGTTTCAAGCTTTTGCTGATGCAATTAAACTTATTACGAAAGAAACTGTTATTCCCGCAGGGGCTAATAGAGCTTTATTTTTATTCGCACCATTTTTGACTTTCGCATTGGCTATGGCAGCATGGGCTGTAATTCCTACAGGGAATGGTTTAGCGGTTGCAGACATTAACGTCGGTATTCTTTATCTTTTGGCTATTTCTTCTTTAGGTGTTTATGGCATTTTGCTTGCAGGTTGGGCTTCTAATTCAAAATATGCTCTTTTAGGTGGGTTGCGTTCTGCTGCACAGATGATTTCTTACGAAGTATCTATGGGGGTTATTATTATTTCTGTCTTATTGGCAGTTGGCAGCCTCAATCTTAATGATATCGTCTTAGCGCAACGGCATGTGTGGTTTTGCTTACCGATGTTTCCTATGTTTATTGTTTTTTTTATTTCATCTTTAGCGGAAACAAATCGGGCACCTTTTGATCTTCCTGAAGGTGAGAGTGAGCTTGTAGCGGGTTTCTTTGTTGAATATTCATCTTTAGCGTTTGGTTTGTTTTTTCTTGGTGAATATGCCAACATGATTTTAATGTCAGCTATGGTGAGCATATTATTTTTAGGAGGATGGTTACCTCCACTAGATATAGTGCCTTTAACATGGATACCCGGACCTTTATGGTTAATTTTTAAGATTATATTTTGCTTATTTGTGTTTATTTGGGTGCGTGTAACTTTCCCACGCTATCGTTATGATCAGCTTATGCGACTTGGCTGGAAAGTGTTTTTACCTTTTTCTTTACTTTGGATGGTAGGGACAGCAGGTTTTCTGATGGCAACGGGTTTGTTGCCTCATACGGGAGGTGTGAACTAATGGCTGCCTTAGGTTCAACATTACGCTCTTTTTTGTTGAAAGAGTTGTTGGCAGGTATGGCTTCGACTTTTGGGATGATGTTTCGCCCTAAAACGACGATCAATTATCCTTATGAAAAAGGGCCATTGTCTCATCGATTTCGTGGGGAACATGCTTTACGTCGTTATCCTAATGGGGAAGAACGTTGTATTGCCTGTAAATTATGTGAAGCGACTTGTCCAGCTGAGGCAATTACTATTGAAGCGCAAGAGCGCGATGATGGCTCTCGTCGTACAATTCGTTATGACATTGATATGACAAGATGTATCTATTGTGGTTTGTGTGAGGAGGCTTGCCCTGTAGATGCTATTGTTGAAGGTCCGAATTATGAATTTGCGACAGAAACACGAGAAGAGCTTATGTATGATAAAGCGAAGCTTTTAGCCAATGGAGATCGGTGGGAGGCTTTATTAGCGCGAAGGCTTGAACTTGATGCGTTATATCGTTGATCGGATAAGGGTGATGTTAAGGCAAGAGGTTGCTTTTTTATGATAGCGCAGTTGTTTTTTTATATATTCGCAGGCGTATTACTGTTTTCTGCTGCCATGGTGATTACAGTACGTAATCCAGTGTATTCTGTTTTATTTTTAATTCTAGGCTTTTTTAATGCAGCGGGACTTTTTCTTATCGCGGGTGCTGAATTTTTGGCTATGCTCCTCATTATTGTTTATGTGGGTGCGATTGCAGTACTCTTTTTATTCGTTGTGATGATGTTAGATATTGATTTTAGCCGTCTACGGGAAGGGTTTCAGAAATACGCTTTTTTTGGACTTTGCTTAGGATTGGTTTTATTACTTGAACTTTGTATGGCTTTGAGTCATTGGAAGATGATACCGCCCGCCTCGGTTGTTTCATTGACCGCTAATGTTCAACATTTGAGTAATACAGAAGCGCTTGGCACACTTGTGTATACGCATTATGTTTTATTATTTCAAGCGTGTGGTATTGTGTTGTTGGTCGCTATGATGGGGGCGATTACTTTAACATTACGTGATCATTCGACTAGTCGGCGTCAAAATATAGCGCGTCAACATAATCGTAAAAGTGCTGATACGTTGGAGCTTGTTACAGTACGACTTGGTGAGAGTGTTATAGAACATGGTGGGATTTTGCGTCCTAAAGGTTCTTATGATGAGATTGCGGCACCAGGCTCTTATGGTGTTGAGGAATCTAAATGCCTATATAAGGAGGAGAAAGGGGAATGAGTCCAACTCTTGCTGCTATTGGACTTGGTCCGTATTTATTGGTGAGTGCTGCTCTGTTAGTGTTAGGTGTGTTAGGTATTTTCCTTAACCGAAAGAATGTTATTATTTTGCTCATGTCGCTGGAATTGGTCTTGTTGTCAGCAAATCTTAATCTTGTGGCATTTTCTTCGGCTTTAGGTGATTTAGCTGGTCAGGTTATGGTTCTTTTTGTTCTAACTATTGCTGCAGCAGAGGCAGCTATCGGGCTTGCAATCGTTACGGTTTATTTCCGTAATCGTGGTTCTATTCAAGTTGAAGATGTCACAATGATGAAAGGCTGAATGTACCATGCAAACCGATTTTATATTGTTTACCGCTGCGGTTCTTGTGCCATTAGTTGGATCAGTTATTGCTGGTCTTGGTGGTCGCCTTATGGGTGATGTTTTAGCGCAGGGCGTAACACTGTTATGCATGACTGTGGCAAGTTTGTGTGGTTTTGCCGCGCTGTATGATGCGTGGGAGGCAGGTTTTCCACACCTTACAATACGTTTAGCGGAATGGCTTCATGCGGGTGGGTTTGAGGCAACGTGGGCTTTGCGGTTTGATACTCTTTCTGTGAGTATGACAGCAATGGTTTTGAGTGTATCCTTACTTGTGCATTTCTATAGTGTTGGATATATGAGCCATGAAACTATGCCGACTTATCGGTTTTTTTCTTACCTTTCGCTCTTTACGTTTGCCATGCTTATGTTGGCTTCTTCTAATGACCTTATTCAACTCTTTTTTGGATGGGAAGGCGTTGGTTTAGTCAGTTATTTACTTATAGGGTATTGGTACGATCGTTCTTCTGCGACGACGGCTGCTATTAAAGCTTTTATTGTTAATCGTGTTGCGGATTTGTTTTTTATCGTTGGTATTGGGTTGGTTTATGTTTTATTTCACTCAGTACAATACGATGTTATTTTTGCAGAGGTACCACAAGTCTTAACAGCATCTTATACAGTGTGTGGTGTATCTTTCCGTATGCTGGAGGTTGTCTGTTTCTTGCTTTTTGTTGGGGCAATGGGTAAATCGGCTCAACTGTTTTTACATACGTGGTTGCCGGACGCAATGGAGGGGCCAACACCTGTTTCTGCCTTAATTCACGCAGCGACTATGGTTACAGCGGGTGTTTTTCTTATGGCGCGGATGTCTCCTTTATTGGAATACGCTCCAAATACGCGTATTGTTGTCGTTATTATCGGTGCAACAACATGTTTCTTTGCTGCTTTAGTAGGTATGGTGCAGCCTGATATTAAACGGACAATCGCTTATTCTACCTGTTCTCAACTTGGTTATATGTTTGCTGCCATTGGGGTTGGTGCTTATCAAATCGCAATGTTTCATTTAACTACACATGCTTTTTTTAAGGCGTTATTGTTTCTTTCCGCGGGTTCTGTTATCCATGCTATGCACGATGAACAGAATATGTTTCGTATGGGCGGGTTATGGAAAAAACTACCATTGACTTATATTTCAATGTGGGCAGGGAGTTTAGCACTCGCGGGTATATTTCCCTTTTCAGGATATTGGTCAAAAGATGCTATTCTTGGTGCTTTGTGGGCATCAGGGACAACGTGGAGCTATTATGGTTGGCTATTAGGGACAGCGACTGCTTTTGTGACAGCTTTTTACAGTTGGCGTTTGATTTTTCTAGTATTTCACGGTCGTGCGGCTGATGAACACGCTTTTAGTCAAGCCCATGAAAGCCCCTCTGTTATGACCGTTCCGTTGCTTATTCTTTCATGCGGGGCGGCTTTTGTAGGGTTTTTACTCGCGCCATACTATATTGGAGAGCATCAATCGGTGTTTTGGAATGGTGCTGTTTTTAATGCTGTGGGCGATAAGATCATGGAGCAGTTTGATCATGTTCCGACATTGATTGCACTCTTACCCTCTGTAGCGGGTTTAGCTGGCATTGCTTTGGCTGTCTTGTTTTACATTGTCAGTCCATCAATGCCTGGAGCTTTGGCAAGATCCCTGTCTCCTTTGTATATTTTCTGTCTTAAGAAATGGTATTTTGATGAGCTGTATGATCTTATCTTTGTTCGTCCGTATGCTGTTTTGGCTCGCTTCTTGTGGAAACGAGGTGATAATACTTTTGTGGAAGGTATACCGGTGGAAGCAGCTCGTGCAACGCGTTTGAGTGCGTTAGGTGCTATTAGGTTACAGACAGGATCTGTCGCATTCTATGCTTTTACGATGTTAGCAGGTTTAGTGGTTTTTCTAGCTATTGCTCTATGTGGATAAGTGGGTGCGTTATGTGTAATACTCTTTTCCTTTCTTTCTTGTTACGGAGTGCTACCTGATGGGTGTACCCTCTTTACTGAATTGGGCTGTTGCTCTTCCTGAGATTGTACTCACTCTTGCAGGGAGTATTATTCTTGTGGTCGGTGTTTTTCTCCGTAGGGGAAAGAGGTTTTTCCCTGTCGTTATATTGAGTATTGCTGCACTGCTTCTTACAGCGTTTCTAGTTTTCTTAGCACCGAGCGGTGTGGGCTATTCAGAGACTTTTGTTAATGATGCTTTTGCCCGTTTTATGAAGCTTCTCATTATTATTGGGGGTGGGGCTGCGATTATCTTAAGTGTCAGCTATCGAGGTGATGAACAAAAGCCACTTCCTTTTGAAGTGCCTGTATTGATGCTTTTTTCAACACTTGGCGCGATGCTTATGGTATCTTCTATTAACCTTATGGCATTGTTTGTTGGTTTAGAACTTTCTTCACTGGCGATTTACATTTTATGTGCTGCAGGGCGTGAGAATGTCTTATCGTCTGAAGCAGGACTGAAATATTTTATTTTAGGCTCATTGGCTTCTGGTTTACTACTATACGGTATTTCTCTTGTATATGGTTATACAGGGACTATGGAATACCATGGTTTAATTAACGCTGTACGCAGCGTTGATGCATTGCCTATGGGGTTGGTTGTTGGGATTGTCTTTATTTTAGTAGGGCTGTGTTTTAAACTTTCTATAGTGCCCTTCCATATGTGGACACCTGATGTTTACCAAGGTTCATTAACACCTGTAACGGCATATATGTCGGTTGCGCCAAAATTTGCCGCTTTTGCTTTGTTGTTACGCGTAATGCTAGAATCTTTTGGTGGTATTGCACCTCGTTGGGCATTGTTGTTAGAAGCTGTTTCTATGTTGTCTATGCTTTACGGTGCGTTAGCGGCTATTCCACAGAGTAATATTAAGCGTCTTATGGCGTATTCCTCTATCGGGCATATGGGGTACGCTATGATGGGGTTGATTGCTGATTCTGTTGTAGGTGTGCAGGCGACGCTTATCTATTTAGCTGCTTATCTTTTTATGAATTCCGGTGCTTTTGCTTGTATTAGTGCGATGCGTCGAAAAGGTTATGAAGTTTTTGGTATTGAGGATCTTGCCGGACTTTCTAAAACCGATCCTGGTATGGCAGCTGCAATGGCTATTTTTATGTTTAGTATGGCAGGTGTACCGCCTTTAGCGGGTTTCTTTGGTAAATTTGTTGTCTTTGCAACTGCTTGGCAGTCAGGTTTTTATACTCTGGTTGCGGTAGGTGTGATTTCAAGTGTGATTGGTGCTTATTACTATTTACGTATTGTAAAAGTTATGTATTTTGATGCGCCTGTACAAGCATTTGATCGCCCTGCACCTAGCTTAATGTTTGTGTCGGGCAGTATGAGCGTGGCGACGGTTTTATTTGTTGTGTTTCTTGGTCCTTTAATGACAGTCGCACAACAGGCTGCTGTTGCGTTAGCAGGTTAATCTTGTGTGGCAATTGGAATGTTATGATGCGTTACCATCGACCTCTGACTATTGTATAAATTATATCAGAGAAGGGGGAACAGCGGAGTTGGCTGTTCTTGCAAGGAAACAAACATGCGGGCGCGGTAGCCGTGGTCGGCAGTGGGTCGATTCAGGGCAAGCCTTAGCGTTGTCTGTTGTCTTGAAAATAGATCAACATTGTTTTTTGGAGGGATGGCCTTTTGTAACATCGCTTGCTTTTTATGAGAGCTTGGTCAGAATTATTCCTCAAGTGTCTGGTCGTTTGTTGATTAAGTGGCCTAATGATATTCTCCTTGATGGTCGTAAACTTGGAGGTATTTTAATCGAAAAAGAGGCCTCTTTTGTTGTGATTGGTCTGGGGGCAAATTTGCTTCATGCCCCTCATGAATATGACATAGGCTATAAAGCCGCTTACCTTGGAATGTGTGGTGAAGTTCCAGATGTTGTTGATGTTGCTAAAACTATTCTGGATTGTTTAGCATTTTATCGTGATATTTGGTTGGTGAAAGGTTTTGAAGAAATACGAACCTCTTGGCTTACGCGTGCGCATCCATTAGGAACATTTTTAGTTGTAGAGAGTGAAAATACTCATGAGGAAGGATATTTTTCTGGTATTACATCAGAGGGTTATTTGTTGCTTGATACAATAATGGGTATGAAAACTATTGTGACGGGAAGTATTTTACTGCCCGATAGGAGATAAAAGTGTTACTTGCCATTGATGCAGGGAATACGAATGTTGTTTTTGCCGTTTACGATGGTGAGAAGTGGCGTGGTGTTTGGCGCGTGATGATGCATGTATCACGTACTTCAGATGAATATGGTGTTTGGTTAGTTGCGCTGCTTAAAACACAGGGTATTACTGTTGATGATATTGATTGTGCGGTTATTGGTACAGTCGTTCCTGCGGCGTTATATCATCTACGTGTGTTGTGTCGTCAATGGTTCGCTGTAGAACCTCTTCTTGCCTCAGTAAAGCAAGAGTGGGGATTTGCTATTAATGTAGATAATCCTGATGAAGTAGGTGTTGATCGGCTTCTGAATGGGCTTGCAGGACACCAACTCTATGGCGGCCCATTGACAGTCATTGATTTTGGAACAGCTACGACGTTTGATGTTGTTGATCGTGAAGGTAATTATTGTGGTGGTGTTATCGCACCCGGGATTAATCTTTCCGTTGAAGCGTTACATCAAGCAGCTGCACGTTTGCCTCGTATTGGTGTAGGTCGTCCGAGAGGAGAGTCTGTTATTGGACGTGATACGGTATCAGCTATGCGTTCAGGCGTGTTTTGGGGGTATGTTGGCTTAATTGAAGGGATTGTTGAAAGAATTAAACAAGAAGTTGGACCTATGAAAGTTCTTGCAACAGGTGGTTTATCTACGCTCTTTTCTGAAGGTACAAAAATTTTTGATCATGTAGATTTGATGCTTACTCTCAATGGGTTGCGCTTATTAGCAGAGCGTAACCCATTACCAATATTAAACGCGGAACGAGATTTCCTGACAGAAGGATAAATAGATTATGACAGAACAGAAAGGAGATCTTGCCTTTCTGCCGTTAGGTGGAACAGGAAAGATCGGTATGAATTTTAATTTATATCGGTTAGACGATACGTGGTTAGCGGTTGATTGTGGTATAGGATTTAGCGGTAACGATACACCAGAAGCAGATATTTTTGTTCCTGATCCGTCATTTATTGTTGAGCGCAAAAGTCATTTAGTCGGGCTTATTGTAACCCATGCGCATGAAGATCACCTTGGTGCAATAGTGCATATTTGGCCCATGTTAGGTTGTCCAATTTATGTTACACCCTTTGCGGGAGTAGTTTTGCGGCGTAAGTTTATAGAAGCGCATCTGACAGATGTTCCACTTTATGTAATAAAACCTGGAAGTCGTTTTAAGGTAGGATTCTTTGATATTGAGACAGTACCTGTAACCCATTCGGTTCCTGAAGCGCAAGTTCTTGTTATAAGAACACCTGTCGGCACTGTTGTACATACAGGAGATTGGAAATTTGATCCAACACCACAAATTGGTCCTGCAACTGATTTAACAAGGCTTGCTGCTATTGGGTGTGAAGGTGTTTTAGCATTGGTGTGTGATAGTACCAATGTTATGCGGCATGGACCTTCTCAGTCAGAGGCAGAAGTCCGACAACATATGATTGAATTGATTGGCAAGTTGAAGGGGCGTATTGCTGTAACCTGTTTTGCTTCCAATGTAGTACGATTGGAAACGATTGCTTTAGCCGCTCAAGCCGCAGGACGAAATGTTGTCTTAGTTGGACGATCGCTTCGTAATCTTGATGCTGCCGCGCGTGATTGTGGTTATCTTTCGAATATTCTTCCGTTTTTACATGAACAAGAAGCGAACGATATTCCTCATGACCAATTGTTGATGATTATTACAGGGAGCCAAGGGGAGCCGCGTTCTGCTTTATCTCGTATTGCGTCAGGAACACATCCTCATATTGCATTAGGGTATGGGGATACTGTTATTTATTCTAGCCGTATGATTCCAGGAAATGAACGTGCGATTATGGCCGTGCAGGATAATTTAGCAAAACGTGGTGTGACCGTTCTTACAGATTGTGAATATTGTGTGCATGTGTCTGGTCATGCTACGGGGGGAGATATACAGGAAATGTACGATTTGCTTAAACCCCAATATGTTATTCCGGTACATGGTGAATGGCGTCATTTAACAGCACAGGCAGCTATTGCGAAAGAGAAGGGCATAATACCTGTTTTGATGGAAGATGGGGATGTTCTACGTCTGGCTCCTGATTCTGTAGAAGTTGTTGATACAGCACCAACTGGGCATCTTGTATTAGACGGCAATCGTTTATTGCCTATGCATGGGAGTGTTTTATCGGCACGTCGGAAAATGCTTTTTAATGGTGTCGTTATTGGTAGTTTTGCTGTTGATGATGAAGGTTATGTGATTGGAGAGCCGAAAGTAAGTGCCCCAGGTTTGCTTGATCCTGATGATCCTGAAAGTATTCGTGTGCATGAGGAATTTGCGAATGCACTTGATGTTATTCCTGATGAATTACGTAGTGATGATCATTCTTTTCGGGCTGCGGCTAAAACGGCTTTACGACGTATACTTCGTCGAAAACTGCAGAAACATCCCTTAGTGGATGTGCATTTATTGCGTGTATGATAAGAGAGACAAACGATACACGTTTTTTTGAATTATTTCTTTATATAAGGTTAATATATCATGCGTCTTTCGCAAAGCTTTATTCCTACTCTTAAAGAAACGCCGAAAGAGGCACAAATTACCTCACATCGACTTATGCTCCGTGCGGGGTTAGTACGTCAAACAACTTCTGGCATTTATGCATGGCTTCCTACTGGATTGCGGGTGTTGCGTCGTATTAGTGACATTATCCGTGAGGAGCAGGATCGTATTAATGCGCAAGAAGTGTTAATGCCAACGATACAATCGGCGGATTTGTGGCGTCGGTCAGGTCGCTATGATGCTTATGGTCCAGAAATGTTGCGGATACAAGATCGTCATCAACGAGAATTATTATATGGGCCAACTAATGAGGAAATGATAACAGATTTATTTGGACAGTCCGTAAAATCCTATAAAGATTTACCGCAAGTGCTTTATCAGATTCAATGGAAATTTCGTGATGAAGTAAGACCACGTTTTGGTGTTATGCGTGGGCGGGAATTTCTTATGAAAGATGCTTATAGCTTTGATGTGGATTATGCTTCTGCGTTAACGAACTATCGTAGAATGCTCCTCTCTTATCTACGTATTTTTCAAAGACTAGGTGTGCGCGCTGTGCCTATGCGTGCTGATACAGGTCCTATTGGAGGGGATTTAAGTTACGAATTTCTTGTTCTTGCTCCAACAGGGGAGAGTAGCGTGTTTTATGATTCTACTCTTGAAGAGCAGGATTGGTTGGCTGAAGCCGTTGATTTCAATGATCCTCAGGCTTTAGAAGAGTTTTTTAATCGTGTTACAGTGCCTTATGCGGCAACAGATGAAGTACACGATGTTGAGGCGTGGAAAGCTGTTCCTTCAGATCGAAAACGTGAGGGACGTGGAATAGAGGTCGGGCATATTTTTTATTTTAGTAATAAATATACCGAATCTATGGGCATCACAGTGAGCGGGCATGACGGTGTACCGTTCCATCCAGAAATGGGATCGTATGGCATTGGTGTTTCTCGTTTAGTGGGAGCTATTATTGAAGCAAAGCACGATGAGAACGGCATTATTTGGCCCGATTCTGTAGCACCATTTCGTGCTGTTATTCTCAATCTTAAAATGGGTGATGCGGACTGTGATCGTGTATGCGAATGTCTTTATACGTCGGCATCCCAACAGTTTCTATATGACGATCGCTCAGAACGCGCTGGTGTAAAATTTGCCGATGCTGATTTAATGGGGCATCCATGGCAGATTGTTGTTGGTCCGCGCGGGGCAAATGCAGGCGTTGTTGAGTTAAAACGTCGTGCAACAGGGGAACGGCGTGAGGTCAGTGTCGATGAGGCTTTAACTTTGGTCATGGCGTCCTGATTTTTATGTTTGGACCTTTTGAACGAGCGGTTGCAAGGCGTTATCTTCGTGCACAGCGCGGGGAACGGTTTGTTTCGATTATTGCTATTTTTTCCCTCATAGGCATTGCGTTAGGGGTTGCGACCCTTATTATCGTTATGGCTGTAATGAATGGGTTTCGAGCAGATTTGTTAAGTCGTATCCTAGGTTTAAATGGGGATATGGTGATTTATGGCGCGGGACGTACTATCACTGCGTATGAGGGTATTGCTCAAAAAGTGCGCGTTGTTCCCGGGGTTGTGAGTGTTACTCCTATGATTGAGGGGCAAGTACTCTTAAGTGCTAACGATTATAATGTGGGAGGAATTGTTCATGGTCTAACGCCCCAAGGCTTGCGTGATCTTAGAGCTGTGAGCACATCTCTTGTTGAAGGATCTCTGGATAATTTTGGTGGTGATGACTCTATTGTCGTAGGAGTCACTTTAGCAGAGCGTGCTGGGTTATCTGTAGGGTCGAAGATTACATTAGTCTCACCTGATGGGGCAGTAACAGCTTTTGGTACGGTACCCCGTGTGCGAACATATCGTATCGTAGCAATTTTTGATGCAGGTGTTAATGACTACAATTCTAGCGTCGTTTTTATTCCAATGCACGCGGCGCAGATTTATTTTCAAATGCCTCAACAAGTGACACAACTTTCTATTATGACAACAAATGCAGAAGATGTGCAGGCTGTCACACAGGCTATTGTGCGGATGCTTGATATTCCCGGGTTGCGTGTCATGGATTGGACTAAAGCGAATAATGCTTTATTTGGTGCTGTAAAGGTTGAGCAAAATGTTATGTTTCTCATTTTAACCCTCATTATTCTTGTGGCAGCATTTAATATTATTTCATCTTTGATTATGATGGTAAAAGACAAAAGGGCGGATATTGCGGTTTTACGTACTCTTGGAGCAAGCCGTGGGGCTATTTTACGTATTTTTTTAATGTGTGGTGCCACTGTTGGTGTGGCGGGAACAGTGGCTGGTACAGGGTTGGGTATTGTTTTTTGCTTAAATATTGAGCGTATACGTCAATTTTTGCAAAAGTTAACAGGTACAAATTTATTTAATCCAGAAGTCTATTATCTTGAACATCTTCCCGCTAAATTGGTTTGGGGACAGGTCTTTGAGATTATTGTGATGGCACTTTTATTGTCATTTTTGGCGACGTTATATCCTTCATGGCGGGCAGCGCGGACAGATCCTGTAGAGGTATTACGTCATGAATGAGTCTTATGAATCTACTGTACTTGAACTACAGCGTGTTACAAAAACTTATCGTAGCGGTGATGCCTATAAGCTTCATGTTTTGCGGGGGGTAGAATTATCTTTACGCGTTGGGGAAGTGGTGGCACTTGTTGCGCCTTCTGGGACGGGGAAGTCAACTCTATTACATTTAGCAGGCTTATTAGATACACCTGATGCGGGAGATGTGGTTGTCTGCGGTCAGCCAACACAAGGGTTACCCGATTCTGTTCGTACAACATTACGACGAGATCGGATTGGTTTTGTGTATCAGTTTCATCATTTGTTAGGGGAATTTACAGCGCAAGAAAATGTGCTCTTACCACAGTTTATAAGGGGAATACCTAAAAAACAGGCGCAGAGAGAAGCAGAGCGTCTCTTAACGATGTTTGGGCTTGGGCATCGTATGAATCATCTACCTGGGAGATTATCAGGTGGGGAACAACAACGTGTTGCAATAGCACGCGCATTAGCTAACGCGCCTGCTGTGTTACTCGCAGATGAACCAACAGGGAATCTGGATATCCATACGGCGAATAAAGTTTTTTCTGAATTGCTTGAAGCTGTACGTCAAACAGGAATGGCGGCTTTAATTGCGACACATAATGAAGAATTGTTGTCTCGGGTAGATCGTGTGTTAACGCTTTATGATGGTTTGTTGGTAGCGCGTTAAGAGATAGAGAGGGTTTTTTCATCTAGAAGTGAGACAGCCTTAATCAGAATGTTGTAGCCTTTTTCTGGAGACAATCGTCCGAATAAAAAGAAAATTGAACTTCTTTTATATTTTATAAAAAAATAGTACTTCTTTTTTAGAAGTAAAATTTTGAGTAGACTTTGCAAGTATTATGAAAGAGTTGTTTTATAGCATAATTTTTAGTATATTGATAGAGTCAATAATAAAGCATAGAAAGCGAGGGGGAAAACACATACGGATACCGAAGTGAAATCTGTTGCCCTTTACGGGTTCTTTTCCAGCCCCCCTCCCATTGCGTAGTAAGACCGTGTTACTTGTTATTATTTTGTTCGTTATACTGAACTTGGTCTTATATGCTGAATAATAGAGAAAGAAATTTCTTCTGTCAACAGGGAAATAATAAAAATAATGTCTATATCACAAGAAACAGTGCCGGCGTTACGGAAAGCTGTACGCATTCTTGATTGTGTTAAAATGTCGCAGACCCCTTTGCTTGCTGTGGATATTGCGCGGCAACTCGATTTACCAAAGAGTACAGTACACGGACTTCTTTCTGTTATGGTTGAACTTGGTTTATTAGAAAAAACGTCGCTCCAAGGCTATAGATTGGGTATACGTTTGTTAGATTGGGTTGAAAATGTTACAGAAAAGCGAGATTTGGTAACAGAGTTCTATCATATCTGTGATGGTCGTGCCGACTATGAGGCATTTACCATGACACTTGCGACGCTTGAAGGAATGGAGGTTGTTTATTTAGCGTGTCGTAATAGTACAGCGATTTTGGGAGCGCATTTTAGAGTGGGTCTTCATTTACCAGCAATTTTTACAGCAGTTGGTAAGATTATTCTTGCAGAGATGACTGAGAACGAGTTGGAGAAATGGTTAGCTCTTTATCCAGAATCTCTTTGGGCGGAGGCACCAGCAACACATGAGACGTGTTCTTCTGCTAACTTGATTAAAGCGCTGACTGAAATTCGAAAATGTGGCTATGCTATTGATGATGGACGAATTTATGATGGATTGTGGTGTTTGGGGGCTGTTGTGAGAGATTATTCTGGTCAGGTTGTTGCGGGTGTCGGTTTGAGTTTGCCTAAAACAGTCATGGATCATTACACTATTTTTCATTTAGCGCATAAAGCTACGGGATTTGCTCGAGATCTTTCTTATCGATTAGGCTATAGAGAAGGGTGTAGAAGAGAAAATGAGAGGTAGAATAGAGCATATATGATGCGAGTAAGACGCTTATACAGAAGTATTATAGTGGTGTTTTTAGTGTTGATGGGAGGTATCGCAAGTAGCGACGTGTGGGCAGAGCCTTCTTCCGTGCAATCATTGCATCCCTTGCACACAGTGGCTCATTATACGGTTTATATCCATGGTCTGCGTGCGATGTATTTGAGTGTAACTTATTCTGATTCTCATAAACATTATGATGCTACCGTTCAAGGTAAAACGGTTGGTTTAATCGGTTTGTTTCTTCCAGGTAATTTATATATGCATGCTGAAGGTGGGTTAACAACAGAGGGGGGTATTAAGCCAGAAACATTTACTTCTTCGGGTTATTTTCATCATCAAGATCAACAACTTAAAATGGTTTATAAGGGAGATTTACCCGTTGTCACGAAAGAGGAACCACAAGATGTTGGGCGTGAAGTTGTTTCTAATCAGGCACGAACAGGGGCGGTTGATACTCTTGCCGCTTTAATAGAGGTGTTAAGACAGGTGGAAATAACGCACCATTGCGCAGAGATAAATGGTCTCGTTTTTGATGGACGGCGTTTAAGTACACTTCAAGTTTACCCTGTCCAAAATACACCTTCCATTGTAGATGTTTTGAATGCACCGAGTAAGGAAGCACTTCGTTGTGATTTTGTTTTACACCAAATACTTGGATTTATGCCGAGCGAACCAGGAAAACCAAGTAAACTGCACCAGTTACAACCCGGGCGTATTTGGTTTCAAAATGTGCCAAGTATAGGTATTGTGCCTTCTAGGCTAGAATTAAACCACCCTAAAATGGGGCACATTATTCTTGTTTTGAATAAAACATCATAAGGCGTTAATTCAAACTAGTTAATGATGAGAAACTATTCTACAGTAACGCATTTTGCGAGATTGCGGGGTTGATCAACATCAGTCCCTTTAAGAACGGCAACTTCATAAGCTAACATTTGTAGAGGGATAGCGTGAAGAATGGGTGCTACAAAAGGATGAACATGGGGGAGAACGATACTCTGTTCAGCAATTTTTGAGATATGCTTATCACCTTCTGCATCAGTAAAAACAAATAATCTTCCTCCTCGTGCTTTGGCTTCTTGTAAATTTGAAAATGTTTTGTCAAAAAGCGGACCATAAGGCAATGTTGCGACGATAGGGACAGAAGTATCAATTAAAGAAATTGGACCATGTTTCATTTCACCTGCAGCGTAGGCTTCTGCATGTATATAAGAAATTTCTTTGAGTTTAAGAGCACCTTCTAAAGCAATGGGGAAAAGGTTTCCTCTACCAAGGTAAAGTACATTACGTTTTTCTGCGATAATGGTTGCAACGGCACGAATGGCATCTGTTTGTTTGAAAACTTCAGCGGCACAACCTGGTAAATTGAGGAGAGCAGAAACGAACTCTTCCTCGTTAAGGGGATCAAGAATGCCGCGACTACGGGCAATAGCAAGAGTGAGACAAGCCAAAACAGTGAGTTGGGCTGTAAAGGCTTTAGTGGAAGCAACAGAAATTTCAGGTCCAGCAAGTGTTTCTAAGACAACATCACTTTCACGGGCCATACTACTATGGGTGACATTAAGTATGGAGAGAATATGAGCCGCATTGTGGCGTAAGGTGTGTATAGCGGCTAATGTATCGGCAGTTTCGCCCGATTGTGAAACGAGGATGCCAAGAGAATCCGGATTAAGAGGCGGATTACGGTAACGGAATTCACTCGCAACATCAATATCAACAGGGAGACGGGCAATTTCTTCTAGCCAATAACGCCCAACAAGAGCCGCATAAAAAGCGGAACCGCAGGCTGTCATAACAGCTCTAGACACGTGTTTAAGATGAAATGGAAGAGGTGGAAGAGTTACTTGTCGTGTTGCGGGGTTAATCATACGTTGGAGCGTTTGCCCAATAACTAATGGGTGTTCATGCAATTCTTTTTCCATATAGTGACGATAGCCATCTTTATGAGTGGTAGAATCTGTTAATTTTGTGTGATGAACAGCGCGTTGGACGACTTTGCCGTCAAATGTCATAAACTCGGCTGCTTGTGCTGTAAGGACAACACAATCACCATTGTTCATATACGTAATACGTTGTGTGAAAGGGACAAGGGCAAGCGAATCGGAGGCTAAAAACATTTCTTGTTCGCCAAATCCGATAGCAAGAGGCGCATTATAACAAGCGCCTATGATGAGACCATCATGGTCTGCAAAAATCATCGCTATAGCATAGGCGCCCTCTAAGCGAGAGAAGGCTTGTAGAGCGGCATCTTTGGGAGAGGCTCCTTGCTGTAAGTAATAATCAACTAAAAGGGCGATTATCTCACTGTCAGTATCTGTTTCAAAATTTTGGCCAATATTTTCAAGTCTTTGGCGGAGGGCTTCAAAATTCTCAATAATACCATTATGAACAATAGCAACGCGATTTGTGCTGTGTGGATGGGCATTACAGGTTGTCGGTGCACCATGCGTTGCCCAGCGTGTGTGCCCAATGCCTGTTGTTCCTGCGAGTGGAGAAGCCTCAAGCACTGTGTGGAGATTATCGAGCTTACCCGCTGCCCGTCTGCGTTCTATACGTCCATCAACTAGTGTTGCAATACCAGCAGAATCGTAACCACGATATTCAAGTCGGTGTAACCCTTCAAAAACAATAGGGGCGGCTTGTTGTTTACCAACAGCACCACAAATTCCACACATGGTCTAAGTCCTTTTTTTCGTCTTATAAGAATTTTTGAAATGTTTTCCGTAACCATTGCGGTTTTCTTGGCGTGCTCTTCCAAAAGCCATAGCTTCAGGAGGGACATTGTTGGTAATGGTACTACCAGCGGCTACAAAAGCATGATCACCGATACAAAGAGGGGCGACTAAAACCGAATCTGAACCGATAAAAACGTGTTCTCCAATCGTCGTATGGTGTTTGTGGGTACCATCATAGTTACAGAAAATTGTACCAGCACCAATATTACTTTGTGTACCAATTGTAGCATCACCAACATAAGATAAGTGATTGACTTTTGTATGATCACCAAGTGTAGCATTTTTGAGCTCAACAAAATTGCCAACTTTACTATGGATACCAATCGAAGTTTTTGGACGTATACGCGCATAAGGACCAATAACAGACTCGGATTGAATAAAACAGCCTTCTAAATGACTAAATGCACGGATAACAGCCCCTTCAGAGATTGTAACACCTGGTCCAAAAACAACATGGGGTTCAATAAGAACATCAGGAGCAAGAACAGTATCAACACTAAAAAAAACCGTTTCAGGGGCTATAAGCGTAACGCCTGATTCAAGGGCTTGAGTACGAAGACGTTGTTGTACAGAAGCTTCAGCTAAAGCTAGTTCAGCGCGAGAGTTAATACCGCGTAGTTCCTCTTCTGGGGCTTCCACAGCTTTAACAAGGGCATGTTCGGCAATGGCAATTCCTACAATATCGGTAAGATAAAATTCTCGTTTTGTGTTATTATTATCAACAGCGTGGAGCCAGCATCGTAAATTAGTGGAATCTGCACAAAATACACCCGCATTACAAAGAGGGATGGCACGTTCTTCTTCAGTGGCGTCGTTCCACTCTACAATACGGCTTACAGAACCATTAACGGTAATAACGCGTCCATAACGCCCCGGGTTAGTAGGACGCATCGCTAAAAGTGCTAAAGAAACATCAGGTTGATGGCGTTCATGAATAAGGCGTGTAAGGGTTTGTGCAGAAATCAGTGGATTATCAGCGTAAAGGATAGCGACATCACCGTGGCCAAAAAATGCTTCTGCTTGTAGGGCAGCATGGGCTGTGCCGAGGCGTTCTGTTTGCACAACTGTCGGGAAAGGTTTTGCGAGTTGGACGACTTCGTCCATATCGGGACCAACGACGACGACCACTGTATCAAAAACCTTAGCGGCATTGGTCAGAAGGTGTGTAAGCATAGGTTGACCCGCAAGAGGGTGCATCGCTTTAGGGCGAGAAGAACACATGCGGGTTCCTAACCCAGCCGCTAAAATAATTCCTGTTGTAGGACGAGAAAGAGATGTCAATAGCTTTACTCTAAAAAGTATCGGAAAGATTAAAGAGAAATAAGGTTAAGAGTGATAAAGAGTCCGTGACACTATATCTTATTTTAAACCCGTGAGGTTGTATATTTTTTCAAGCACGATGTTTCCATTGTAGACAAAATCTTCTGGACTGAAAGTTTGAGAAACATAATTACGTGCATTTTGTCCCATTGGTGCGAGTGTGTGAGGGTTAAGGAGAGCGTTTTTGATGGTGTTGCTGAGGGTGATGGGGTTATTTGGTTGGATTGACCATCCTGTTTTATTGTTTTGGACGGAGTATTTGAGTTCGCCGACATGGGAGGTCAAAACGGGGAGGCCTGCGTACATAGCTTCATGGGCGGCAATGCAGAAGCCTTCGAATTGAGAGGGTTGTAGGTAGAGGTGAAGGGAAGAGAGAAAGGGGTGAGGGTTATGGAGGAAGCCAACGAGAGTGATGTGATTTTGAAGGTTGTGTTGGTTGATGAGGGATTGAAGATTCTGTCGTTCAGGTCCTTCGCCGACGATAGTGATGTGGAAGGGGATAGAGAGGGTTTTTTCATCTAGAAGTGAGACAGCCTTAATCAGAATGTCGTAGCCTTTTTCTGGAGACAATCGTCCGAGTGATCCGAGGTGGAGGGGTAATCCCTGTTGCCAAGGTTTGGCGTGTGGTGCTGAAGGGGTAGCTTGGAAGATGGGCCAACAAGTTACTTTTTCGGGAGGGATATGGAGTTTACGAGTTAAGTATTTTGTTGTCGCCTGTGAATCCCCAATCCATAAACATGAGGCAGAATGACATAAGCGGAGAAGTATATGGTTGATAAGTTTAGGTTTAACAGTATTTCGCCAGCTGACAACGGGGATGTTGAGTTTTTGTCCGATGATTTGCCCTAGTAAGGTACTTCGTACGAGGGATGTCCAAATAATATCTGGCTTCCATGTTTGGAAATGTTGGAAGAGCCAGAAGAGAGCGGCAAGATGATCTTTGCGATTTCCGTGTCGTATGAAAACGTTAAGTTTAGATTTTTTCCATAAGGGTAGTGAAAGACCGTCTCCTTTACAGAGGACGAAAACGATAACCTCATGCCCTGCTTCTTGTAAAACACGGCAGATAGCAGGAGTAGGAAGCTCAGCACCTCCGAAACCTGCAGAGTTAATAATATAAGCGATCCGCATAAATTTTTGTCTATTATTTTATTTTTGAGATTGAGTGGTTATAATTTGTTCTGCTAACATAATATCAGCAGGTTTATCAATATCAACAGCCGCACGACCGTCAGAAAGGGGGATAAGTTCAGCTCTTGCGCCTGTTCGTGCAAAAAGATGTTTATAAAGTGCTTGGGAACTTAACAAACCTAATAAAGCACGTAAAATTACCATGGGACCGAGCGTCCACGCTATACGAAACGGGTGTTTGCGATTTTTTTCGACATGCCGCCATAAATCGACAACTTGGGTAGAAACAGGCGTTCTAAACAAGAAAAGGTTACAGCCTGAAAAAACCATATCTGTAAGGCGAATGTAGGTACGTTTTGTATGAGGGACATCTCTAAGAATGTCTGCTTCTAAGGCAACAGCAGCGGCGACATCACTATTAGAGGTAAGAGCCTCTAAAAACTCTGTAATCCATTCTGGCTGGAGTAAAGCATTATCGGCTGTTGTCACAAGCAAAGGGGTTCCAAAACGTTCAAGTCCAGCTAAAACACTCGCACTAGGGCCATCGTCTTGTGCTGGAATAAGGAGAACGTCTTCAGGAATAATTTTTGCTAAAAATTCTAGGCGTGAAGCACAAACAACAATCTGACCAATAGCAGGTACTGCGCGAAGGCTTGTAATAACGCGTAATAGCATAGGAACTCCACCAATCGGGAGAAGCGCTTTAAGCGCAACACCTCCTGCAGCAGCAACAGGGTCAATCACGTTAGGGCGTTCGCCTGCCAAGATAAAAGCTGTAAGAGTCTTTAAGGAATGATGTTGTGGTAATGGGGCGTTCATACTGACCGCGATGTATCTGAACGTGCGCCATCAGGGCGATCACGTGGGGGAGAACCTGTGAGTTTCATAACCCATGGGTAACGTTCTGCGGCTTTAAGATCATATCCAAGATTAAAAACAGTTGGACTACGTGGACACGCTTTAGCATCGACACAATAGGTGCCAAAAAATCGGTCTATGATAAAGCTTGTAATACCATGATTAACATCTTCATTATGAAAATGGTGTAAAAGATGAAGGGCTTTCATTCGCTGGATCCAGCGCGAACGTGGTTTATAGTTAAGGTGTTGGATACAATGGAAAAATTCATAAATACAAGTGATAACCAGTCCTGTACCAATGCTAGCACAGGCTCCCCCAAAACTCCCAATAAGGTAACCAATAGGGGCAGTAATCACGATAATGGTTGGTATTGTTGTAACAGGTGAACCAAAAAGCACATCAAGAAGATGAGGGTCTTGATGATGATCGAAGTGAATGCGCTTCCATAAAGCGGCGGTCCATGGGTTTTTATAGAGTAAATGACCATGGAGCACATAACGGTGGAGGAGGTACCAAGCTAACGGATAAACGAACATAACCGATGCTATAGCAAAGAGTGTTGCAAGCCATCCTGAAAAATAAAGAAAAACGCCTGTAAAGCTCGCAACGATAAGGGCGAAATAAAGTAAAATCGTGGAATGGGTAAGATAAGCCACCCAAAGTTGTGAGAGATTCATCTTTCCAAGGTCGAAACTGCGACCTGTTTTTAATGAATGGTTTTGAAGCGTGTGACCTATCATAGTTCATTCCTTAAAAGCGTATTTAACACCCATAACATAAAAATAACTAATCCTGAAAGAGTTGCAACTAGTGGTGGAAGAATTCCTGCATTGCCTAAGGCGCGGAGTAATCCTTGAGAGACAATAAGGGCTAATCCTATAGCAAGGCAGCGTATAGGTGTCCAATTTTGAAAACCAGCGCGCGGTGGGATATAAATAACAGGTATTGTGAGTAAAACAAGGACACAAAGGAATATTGGTAGAAAGAATCGTTCTAAAACGCTTGTTTCTAAAAAAGCAGGGGGAGATGTTGAGGGAAAATGACCGTACAACATGGTTAAAATAGTCCATGTTGAAAGGGATGGGTTCTCTGTAGAAAGGCAAATAAAATCATGTGGTGTAAGTCGTATGAACCACCGTGTTTTGTCTTGTAAGAGAGTATGGATCAGAAGTTGTTTTTCGATTTGAATGCGGTAAGTCTTTTGCAGTTCCCAGCTATGGGTATCGGAATAATGGGCTGTATTGGCATGAATCGTTCGAATAAGGAGTCCCGTGAGAAGGTCGCGATCGTAAATATCAAGGTTAGAGAGCGTTTGACCGCCATCAGAGAGGGAACCAATATGGATAATTTGTGTCCCATTTTGTATCCAAAAAGCGTGGCTGTTTTTCTCGGAAAAAGGGTCTGTTTTGTTCCACCATGTATGATAGGCAAGTTCTGAACGTGGAACAATTTGATCTTCAAGAAGTATTCCAAAAAATCCGATCATAAGCGTGGCTGGAATAAGATATTTGTAAAGAGTAAGGGGAGACATACCCGCTGCCCGTAGAGTTGGAATTTCGTTGCTAGAGGTCATTTGTGTGAGCATAAACAAACTACCAATCAACATGCCTGCGGGTAAGGCATTAGAGATAAGGGAAGGGAGCGTAAGTGTCGCATAATAAACAATACCCAAAATCCCTAAATGTCGCTGTAAAATGGGTGTTGTCTGCTCTAATAAAGTGAGAAGTTCTAACAACCCTGTAATAGCGGCAGAACAAAGTAAAACACGGGTAACAAGAATGGTAGAGAGATAATGTAATACAACGTGGCGTGACATCGCTAAAAAAGCCAGCGCTTAAAGGGAGGAAATATGATGAGAGGAGAAACTCTGTTTTTGCTTCAATTTTTGTTGTCTCCATGCACGGAATAATAGGAAAACTTCAGCACGTTTGAGAAATAAAGCAAGTGAAATAAAAGCAAAGATAAAAGGCGGGATCCATATGACAATAGGAGATGCGCGTTCTGTTGCGACGAAGCTGTGCCCGAGTTGAAGGAGATGGTCAGAAGCAATCATGATGATAAAAGCAATGGGAAGACCAAGAAGGTTGCGATGACGTTTGCGGGTTATGGCGAATGCTGTTGCAAGTATAGGAATAAAAGGCATCATGAAACTACGGGCGAGTCTGAAATGGATCTCTGAACGCACATGAGCATGAGAAACAAAAGGTGTACCTGTTTGACTATGTGTGACAAGTTCAATAAATGTCAGTTCGCGCTCATCTTGACCACGGTTGCGGAAAGGGGCTATACGCGCTGCGTGTTTTAAAAAATGGGTAAGGTGGTTAAATGTTGCTAATGACGGAGAGCCTTTTTCAGGAATGGTCAGAATGACACCGTTATCTAAGTCAACTTGAATTGTATCATGATCTTTTGTTACACGGATGTGTCCGCGTTGTGCGGTGATAGTTTGATCATGATTATGATGCGTATCATGAATAAAAACATGATAGAGTTCGGAACCATTTTCCGTTACTTTATCAGCTAGAATGCTTTGACCAGAAGGGGCACTAATAAACATATGGGATTGTAGTTTCGGTGCCCAACCCGCGTGTTGTGCAAAATAGAGCAAAGCACGAAAATCATAACGTGCGTAGGGTTGTATAAATCCAGAAAGTAAAAATGTGGCAAAGGCTAAAACAATACCTAATCTAATGTAAGATTTTGTGATACGCAAGAGTGAAAGACCACTGCTGTAGATCGTATCAATTTCTTCATCGTGACCCATACGGTTGATAACAGAAAAAACAGCAATACACAAAGAAGCAGGGAGTGCTAATCCAAGGTAATGGGGAAGGAGGCTTGCTAATAAACTAATAAAAGTTGTGAAATGATTACCACCTGCAACAAGCATGTCAAACAGGCGGAGGAGACGTTCAAGAAGAAGAGCAATAATAACAACAGAAAGAGAAACAAAAAAAGGGAAAGCAAGTTGTACTAATAGATAACGATCAAGTGTTGTTAATTGTATAAGCTTGGTAAAATATGCTGTAAAAAGAGAGATAGAAAAAGATATTTTAGGCATAATAGGTGTTTATATAAATGTCTATAAGGGACGAGGTCTAAAAACGGTGTAAGGTTGTCCATCGTCTTGTATATGATTTGTGTTTATTAAAACGCGTCTTTGTATCGTTATACGCCAAGAGTTATCATTATTCTGAATATCAATACAGTTCCAACCAGCAGATTTTTGAGAAGAGCTAGGGATATGAGATGCCGATGAGGTGCCGATAACAGGAATGTCTGTTCTAGGGATGGAGGTTATTGTTGCGCGGTGAGAATGACCATGGAGCACGAGTTCTGCACCGTTTTTACAAAGAACATCTTGTAAGGCTTTAAGATCTGTAAGGGCTTTTCTGTTACCAACAAGGTGATATACAGGCGGATGATGTAATAAAACAATACGGCAAAGACCAGCAGAACGTGCTTCTTGAAGGCAGGTTTCTAAAAGGGCGAGTTGATTTTTGCCTATATATCCTGTCGCTAAAAATGGGAGAGAAGGTACAGCGGTATTAACTCCGATAAGGGCAATACCTTTATCAATAAGGAGGGGAATAAGGGTGTTTTGGGGGTTGTGTCGTAACCATGATTTTAAGAGTTCTCTTTTGTTGGTGTCATTTTCACGGATAATAACATCATGATTGCCTAAAACAAGTAAAGTGGGTGGAAGATCTTGATTTTCTAGCCATTGACGTGCTTGAAAAAACTCAGAAAATAAGCCAAGATTTGTTAAGTCTCCTGTAATAGCAGTAAGATCAGGTTGTGCTGTGTGAATATCTTGCATAATAGCACGGAGAGGTTCCTGTTGGTGAATATGGCGTCTGCTTAATGTCCATGATAACAAACTAAGGATACGTTTAAAACGAATCTCTCGCAAATGAGGGAGTTTTGGTAAAGGAAGATGAAGATCTGACAAATGGGCAATTCGAATAAAAGACAAAGACGTATTTTCCTTATAGTAAAAAACAACGGGTAATAGATGACACTATACGACAATTCTATAAAATTTCGGTATATATAGAAAGAGTATTAGGTATATAAGACGTATTGTCGATCGTGTCAGCTTTTATCATTTAGGGTCATTTTGTGTTAGGTCGTTTTGTTGTTATTCATAACCCGCGTAGTCTTTGTAATCTAAAAGCTGATACGCATTATATGAACATGCTGGCTACTGTGCCGGGTAGTGCTTTATATATTCCGAAAACAAATGAAGATTTGCAACGGCTTATTGATATGCTTGCTCGTAACCCTGTACCGTGTCTTGTCATTGATGGGGGTGATGGTACGGTATGCCGTGTATTAAGTGCCCTTTATGCGTCTGCTTGGCCACAAAATTCTTGGCCCCTTATTGCTGTTTTACCTTCTGGGAACACAAATTTAATTGCTGCTGATGTTGGTTTTAAAAGTCGTGGCGTTAAAGCTATTCACCTTTTACAAAAATGCCTTACAGAGTGGGAGTTAGGAAAAGCAAAAATTAGTGTACGTAGGCCTTTGCTTGTATCGTGTCAGCAACATAGAGAGCGTGATTTATTAGGTTTTTTTGGTGGTTTAGGGGCTTTTACGCGAAGTATGGATATTGCCCATCGTCCAACTATTTTGAAGCATTATTCGCATGATATGGCGGTTTTAGTAACGATTTTGATAACAATTAGCCAAATTGTAAGTCCTAAACAACGGCAGAGTTGGCTTAATGGTATTCGGGCGCGTATTGCTATAGAGGGTAAGGCTAGTCTTGGGCAGGAACATTTTATATTTTTATGTACAGCTTTACGGAAATTACCTCATGGGGTATGGCCGTTTTGGTGTGAAAATGGACTCTCTACAGACGGGTTAAGCTATTTAGATGTTGGTGCAAAACCAGAAAAAGTTCTTAAGGCTTGTTGGCATTTATTACGTGGTCATGTGCCTGAGTGGATTATGCGTTCCCCAACCTATAAAAGCGGACACGCTGACAAAGTGACGATCCATACCAACCATGCTTTTGTACTTGATGGTGAGGTTATCTCTTTGTCAGAGGAGGAAAGTTTAACTATCAGTGCTGGGCCTGAAGTATCTTTTTTACGCGTATGAAAAAATCTCTATTTTCTTCTTGTGGTTTGGAGCGTGATTTGAAACAACAGGCTTGTAAAAAAATAGCGTATTGTGTATTTGAAGAGCTTACAACACCTGTTTCTCCCCTTATTTTAACTTTTGTGCAACAAATTTTAGGGACAATGCGTCCTTTAGGGGTGCTTTTTTATGGGTCGGCTTTACGAGGCGGCGTTGAGCCAGATACGCTTTTAGATTTTTATATTATTGTTTCTAAGCAACGCGATTGGCCACGGTCGTGGATTTCTGCGTTAGGCAATGCGCTTCTTCCACCTAATGTTGAATACCATGAGCATAAAGTGCAGGGTCAAGCACTGCGTGCAAAAGTGGCGATTCTCTCTTTAACACAATTAAGGGCGTTAACAGGGCATAAAACTTACGATACCACAATATGGGCGCGGTTTTCTCAGCCTTGTCGATTAGTTTGGGTAAGAGATGATAAGGCTCTACAACATATAGGCGCCTGCATCGTTCGGGCGTGTATTACCGCGGCAGGGTGGGGAGCACTTCTTGGTCCAAAAATGGGTGCTTATGCTTGCGATTTTTGGGAGGCATTGTACCAGCAAACTTATGGCGCAGAATTGCGGGTAGAACAGTGCGATCGTTCGCGTAGTCTTGTTGAAAGGCAGAAACACCGTTATGAAAACTTACTTCTTCCTTGTTGGCAAATAGCAAAAATATCATGGCAAACCCAACATAACGGAATTATAAGCCCTCTTTTAAGCGATGTTCAAAGGCAAAGAGGCATGCAACAATGGCGTTTACGGAGAGCAATGGGCCGTCCACTCAATATCATGAGATTACTAAAGGCAGCCTATACTTTTACAGGTGGAGCCCGCTATGCCGCTTGGAAAATACGCAGGCATAGCGGTATAGAAATTGTTGTTACACCTTTTGCTGAAAAACACCCGCTATTGGCAGCAATTCCCGTTTTGTGGACACTTTGGCAACGTGGTCTTTTTTACAACAATAAATCTAACTAATAACGCCAACTTTTATTGCGGCCTGACGGAAAATACCAATTGCTTGATCAATTTGTTCTGCTGTATGGGTTGCCATAACAGAACAGCGTAATAACGGGCGGGAATCAGGTGTTGCGGGTGGGAGACTAAGATTGACATAGACTCCAAGATTTAGCAACTGATTCCACATAGGAATAGCCTGTTCTGTTGTTTCGAGGGTTACGGCAATAATAGGGCTTACCTGCTTACTTGTATTAAGTCCAAGATCTATAAATCCCGTGCGTAATTGAGCTGCATTATCCATGAGGCGCGTACGCAATTCTGGGTGAGCTTGCATTTCATGGAGTGTAGCGATCGTTGCGGCAATAATTTCAGGCGGTAGGGAAGCTGTAAACATATAGGGGCGACTATTAAGCCTGAGTAAGTCTAGCTCTGGATGATCAGAGACACAATATCCCCCAACTGTGCCAAGACTTTTTGAAAAAGTACCAACAATAAAATCAACGTCTTGTTCAACACCATCGGCTTCAGCAACACCCCGGCCGTGCTTGCCTAACACACCAAAGGAATGAGCTTCATCAACAAGAAGGGCAGCGCCTGTTTCTTTTTTAACGGCAACAAATTCACGAACAGGGGCGATATTCCCTGTCATAGAGTAAATACCCTCAACAACAATGAGTTTTGCGTGTTCTGGGGCATCAAGCCGACGGAGCCTTTTATATAAATCATCAGGGTCATTATGGCGAAAACGAATAACTTGTGCAGTACTTAGGCGGCTACCATCATAAATGCTTGCATGACTATCCGCATCAAGGAAAAGATAGTCATTTTTACCCGCAAGAGCGGAAATCATGCCAAGATTTGCTTGATATCCTGTGGAAAAAACAATAGCTCCCCGTCGACCAAAAAAATTTGCAATATGATGCTCGAGTTGCTGGTGTAAAGAAAAAGTGCCATTGGCAATGCGTGAACCTGTTGTACCAATGCCGTAGGTAGAAACAGCATTTTGTGCGGCTTGAATAGCACATGGCGATTGGCTTAATCCAAGGTAATTGTTGGTTCCGAAAAGGAGGGTTTGTCGTCCTTCAATAATGCCAACAGTTGAGGAAAGTATTTTTTCAATCGTAACAGCAAAAGGGTTTCGTCCACCAACAGCAATAACCGAATCAAGGGCACTTGCCATACTCTCATATTTGGAAAAGAGCGAGGCCATTTCTTTTACTTTCGGTTTTTAAGTGCAACAATACACGTTGCAAGATCATTGATAGTGCGGATATCTGCTAATTTATCTAAAGGAACAGAGACATCTAAACTATCTTCTACTTCCATCAAGAAATTCATAATAGCAAGAGAATCAAAGGCAAGATCCTCCATAATTTTACAACTCCCATCAATATCGCGTGGTACTTTAGGGTTTTCTAAAAGTTTTTGAATAATAAGAGCAGACACATCTGCAATAGTTTCATTCATGATAAGCCTCTTGTTCTTGTGTAACATCAAAGAAAACATAGCTACTTATGACTTGCTTATTGCATAGTAACTTTATGAAATAAAAAACGCTTTGGCTAGCTTTTAGGTCTAAGGTAATTTCTCAAACTCATTCTTGTGAAAATATACCCTCAAGATAAAGAGAACGTGCCTTACTCCGAATAAGTTTTCCAGAAGACGTTCTTGGTAACGTATGCGGTGGGGCAAGAACAACAGAAACATCAACACCGTGTAATCGGTGAAAAAGACCAACTGCTTCTGCACGCAATTTTTCTCGTGCGGCTTGCTCCGATAAGCGACATTGAATAAGAGCTACAATCGTTTCGTTTTCTTCTGTTTCAACTGAAAAAACAGCTACATCATGGCTTCGCAATCCAGGAATATGGGCTTCAAGAGACCACTCTAAATCTTGAGGCCAAATATTGCGCCCGTTAATAATAATAAGGTCTTTGGCGCGTCCTGTAACGACAATTTGATTATCGCGCGTATAACCTAAATCACCTGTATTAAGCCATCCATCATGGTCAAGCACGCGACGGGTTTCTTCTTCACGGTGAAAATAACCGCTCATTAAACTAGGACCACGAACGTGGATCGTACCAATGTGATAATCTTGTAAACGCGTACCATCAGGAGCACGTACTTCTAACTCATGATGAGGGAGTACAGCACCACAAAGGGCAAAAGTACGATGTGCCGTATCAGGTGTTTGTGGCGCACGTGCAATATCATGTTGCCCCATATAAGGGAGATCAACAATATCTGTCTCAATACCGCAATTAAGGGGAGCAAAACTAATCGCTAATGTTGCTTCTGCCATACCGTAACTGGCAACAAAAGCCTTTGGATTAAATCCAACGTCACGAAAATGCTGCGCAAAATCTGTTAAAATACGCGGGCGAATCATATCACCGCCAATACCAGCAACGCGCCAACAAGACAAATCAAGATCGGGAGATGCAGGGCGACGTGTACACAATTCATAGCCAAAAGGTGGAGCGTAAGCTAATGTTCCACGGTTTCGGCTAATCAATTCAAGCCAAACATGGGGACGACGAGCAAACTCACGCGTGGGCATAAGGTCTACGGTAAGTTGGCATGTCATAGGAGTAAGAAAAAAGCCAACAAGTCCCATGTCATGGTAAAATGGTAGCCATGAAACACACCGATCTCCTGTTTCTTTAACGCGTAAGCCATCACGTGCAATGGCAGCAACATTAGCCATACCAGAACGGTGAGTCACACAAACTCCCATAGGGAAACGTGTACTACCAGAAGAAAATTGGATATAAGAGAGAGACTCCGTCTGAATTGTTGGCAGAGTGATATCAGGCGTAGGGAGGTCCAACAATTCTTTAGGGGAGCCAAAAAAAGCGAGATCTAACCCGTTTACAATCTCTTCTGTCCAGCCTTCAATAACAGCAGGAATAATTACTGCGCGTGCTTGTGCCGTTTCGATCATACCCCGTACAATAGCGAGATAAGCATTTTTACTCCCAAAAGCCATAGGCAAAGGGAGAGGCGCTACAATCAAACCGGCATATTGGCAAGCAAAGAAAATACGGGCAAAATCACCGTCGTTTTCAGCAATAAGAGTAATGCGGTCCCCGGGCTGTAGTCCAGTACCAAGCAAACGCCGTGCTGTTTCTAGGGCTTGAGTGCGTAAAGTGCCATAAGGCAGGCTTTCAAGAAGTAAGCCTTTACCAGAATAAATATTAAATCCTGCTGCCCCTTGGGCAGCATAATCAAGGGCTTCAATAAAAGTTGTAAAATCGCCATAACGGCGTGGTTGCCCGGAATTAGAAGGAACAGGCTGTAATAATGTTTCTGTTGAAGATGTCAAAGTAGTATTCATACGCGTAATATTCGTTTAAGGACCTGTATTAAGAAAATGAACAATAGCATCAGCTCCGATAGAGGCTGTGGGTTTGCCCATTGTTAAGCTAAACGTCTCTTGTATATACTGTTTTTGATGTTTTGCAAAAGTATCATGCGTAAGAAATGCCTCCTCAATGTCGTTTTGTAGAGACTCTATACTATCACGTACAAGGCCTAAAGTCCAAAAAAGGTAATTTTCATTACCTTTCCATTGGGCGTTATGGGCATTAAGAAAGAGACAAGGCCTCGGTATTACTAGAAACTCTGTGACTTGTGAACTTACATCACCTATATAAAGATCGGCAGCAGAGGTATATGTCATATCAACGCTATATAAACTTCCAGGGTCAATAAGCATGTGGCTATAATGGCCAAAAGCTTTAATTAGGTGGCGTGCTTTGTCTTTATGCCGATCAAAAAGACGGTAATGTGGGGCAAAAATAAAGTTATAACGATTTTGATGCGCAAAATAATGAAGAATAGAAAAACCAAATCGATGCCATGAGGAAAATCTTGTAACAAAATGGGGGTTATAAAGAATAGTAGGGCGGTTATTAGCAAAAAATTTTTTGGAGGCTTTCTTTTGGTGTATACGGCTGACAATATCAAATTTCGCATAAACACCTGTACAGTAATGTCCGGGACGAATAGCTTGATTAGCTAAAAAGCGTTGCTCTTGTTTATGGCCTGCCATAAGAACATAATCAAAACCTCTTACTTCACGCGAAAAACCAATATTACGATCTCCAGCACCATGCATCGTCCAAATAAGGGCGGGAGAGCATACACCAAACCAACGAAGGTAAAGAGAGGTTTCTTCTGTAACAACAATACATTTAAAAGAAGAAAAGTAATGTCTATTCAAAAATAGGCATATAAGGCGTGATAAGGGGGTTTGTCCGTAACGTTCAATACACGTACGTAAAAGTTTAGGAAGGTATAAGAGATGAAAATGAACACGTGCTTTTGGATAATAGGAAGCAAGAGATTTAATAAAAGTAAGATGTGTTTCTGTCATACACACAAGATGAACTTCAATCTCTGGATATCGCTGTGCAATTTCCATAGCGATTGGGAGAGAGTGAAGAGTTTGATGAACTTGCGCAATATAGGAAAAAACAATACGCATCTTATACCTTATACCTTATACCTTATACCTTATACCTTATACCTTATACCTTATACCTTATATAAAGCGGATTTCATTGGTATGAGTTAAGTTGGAGAATAGAGGTATTCGGTAAAAGACTAAACGTGACTATAGGGTATTATATCGATAAATGAAAGGAATTGTTGGCAATATTTAACAAATTTTTAAGTTAGCTTTTTTGAGGAAGCTATTACTTTAATAAGTTGAAGTAAGAAATTAGATAGTTATAACTGTTTATTATTACTCTTATTTTAGACGATATGATAATCGTATCAAGATAGATTTACTCTGCTATAAAGAGAAAGCGTTTTCAATTATCCAATCTTTAGTGGACACACTTAAGAGTGTGTTGAAAACTGCTCTAGTAGATTACTATCCATTAGAGGAGATTTTTGCTATAGGGCAAGAGTTTGATCTTGTAACATATTTAGCGATAATAAAAGATATTCGAAAGTGAGGGTAGCGACTAAATAAATTTTATCACTCGGTTATAGAATGATCCATTAAAATTAGATGTGTTTTCTTAGTTCATTTTTTATTATTGCAATAATAAAAACACTTTTTTCCATATAAGCATAAAAAGAGGGGAAAATAAGTCTTATTTTTTTTGGGAGGTTTAGAGCTTTATAAGCATCAAATGTTTTTGATACGGGGGAGCTTATTTTAAGGGGAAGAGAAAAAGTTGTATTGGTGTGGATGATATGGATTGAGAATTTTTAATGATGCTGTATTTTACTATTTTTGTAGGCTGTAAGGAATGAACACACAATGAACCTTTTAACAGGAAAAGCGACATATAAGCCTTTTCGTTATCCGTGGGCGTATGAGGCGTGGAAAGCCCAACAAAGCATGCATTGGCTGCCCGAAGAAGTGCCTATGGCAGATGATGTGCGCGATTGGTCGATTAAGTTAACAGAGGCAGAAAAACACCTGATTACCCAAATTTTTCGCTTTTTTACGCAAGCCGATGTGGAAGTCAATAATTGTTACATGCGGCATTACACGCGCGTTTTTAAGCCTACCGAAGTGTGTATGATGCTCGCGGCTTTCTCTAATATAGAAACTATTCATATAGCTGCCTATAGTTATTTACTTGATACGCTAGGTATGCCAGAAACGGAATACGCGGCCTTTCTTGATTATAAAGCGATGAAAGATAAATACGATTATATGAATAGTTTTAGCGTCGATAATAAACATGAAATTGCTAAAACTCTTGCAGCTTTTGGTGCTTTTACGGAGGGACTACAACTTTTTGCTTCTTTTGCTATTCCTTTAAACTTCCCACGTTTTAATAAACTTAAAGGTATGGGGCAAATTATTACATGGTCTGTGCGCGATGAAACACTCCATTGTCAAAATATCATAAAGCTCTATCACACGTTTTTACATGAAAACCCAGAGATCAATACAAAAGAACTTAAACAAGATCTTAAGGCAATTTGTGAAGAAATCGTCAAACATGAAGATGCTTTTATCGACCTTGCTTTTGAGCTTGGGGAAGTAGAAGGTTTAACGCCTCAAGAAGTAAAGGATTATATTAGATATATCGCGAACAGACGGCTTGAACAGTTACACTTAAAGCCTTTGTATAAAGAGCATATAGAAAATCCGCTTCTGTGGATGGATGATATGTTAAACGCTGTCGAACATGCGAATTTTTTTGAAGCTCGTGCTACTGAATATGCTCGTGCTGCCACACAAGGGACATGGGAAGAAGCTTATAATTAAGTAGAAACTAACATTATCGTCAGAGTGTTAGCTTATCATGGAATCCGGGGAGAGGAATCGCGTTCTCGAAGACGTTACGTGCGGATTCTGTGAAGGAACCATCGGCTTCGTGGAGTACCATACCTGCCATAATCCGTGATGGACTGCGCAAACCAAGCCGTGCTTGTATGAGTGTAATACGCGCTTTTTTACCTATTTTTGGCCAAAAGGGGTAAAGAGTAATATCGCCAAATCGTGCTGCCTGTAGGGCTGTTATGGCTTGTGCCACTAAATCAGCGGGGAGTATCAGGGTTAAACTACCTTTGTGGCGTAGTCGTGCAGCACTGCCTTGTATCCATAAAGTCAACGTATCTGTGCCTAAACGGCGGGCTAGATCACGTCTTGGTGTTGGAGAAGATGTGCTGTTATTGGGGTGCCATGGGGGATTTGCCATACAGTGATCAAAATTTTTAAGTTGTGTACACGCTTCTGGAAACGATTCTGTAAATATCGGGGTATTTTCCCAACCATTGGCTTTAAGGTTATGTCGTGCGAGCTCTGCTGTGGCAGCATCTTGCTCAATACCGGTAGCGTAGACCTCTGGAATGCGTTTAAGCAAGCAAAGAAGCCCCGCACCAGCGCCACAGCCGATTTCTAAAACATTTTGACCTTTTTTAGCAGGAATTGCTGCTGCCATAAGAATTGGTTCTAAGCTGGTGCGGTAACCATGGGTAAATTGGGTATAATGAATTTGCCCACGCAAAAGGGTGCCATAAGTTGTTTCCAAAAGAGAATCTACGATGTGTGTTGTTGAAGGTGCTATCGGGGCGTGTCTATGTGTAAGCATGAAGAATCTATCTATATTGAGAGATTTAGGTTTGATTTATGTGGCTTTCTGCTTGACTGTTTTTCTTGTTTGATGTACAAAAATAAGTAAACACATCTTGTATTTTATTCTGTTGTTGTTGTGAGATACAGATAAAATCAGGCAGAACCACAGATAAGATAGATCTGGAGTTTTAGTGAGTAAACTAGGGGAAACAGGTCTCTGGGAACTGGCCGATTATCTCGCATCTGATATGCAAGTATGCAATCGTGTCATCATTGATCGTATGCGAAGCTCTGTACCGCTTATTTCGCAGCTTGTAACACATCTTGTGACTGCAGGAGGGAAAAGGCTTCGTCCTATGCTGACTTTAGCGGCAGCGCGTTTGTGTGGGCATGCTTTGTCTGAAGGGCAGTTACGCCGTGCAGAAATTGCTGCTTGTGTGGAGTTTATCCATACTGCGACCTTATTACATGATGATGTTGTTGATGAGAGTCGGGTCAGGCGTGGGTTGGCAAGTGCAAACGCGGTATTTGGGAATAAAGCCTCTATTTTGGTGGGTGATTTTTTATTTGCGCGTTTGTTCCAGATGTTAACGATAGACGGGTCACTTGATGTCATGATGATTCTCTCTGACGCTTCTGCTGCTTTGGCAGAAGGTGAGGTCATGCAAATGACAACGCAGAATGATTTGTCAACCTCGATAGATCAGTATTTACAGGTCATTCAGGGGAAAACAGCGGTTTTGTTTGCTGCTGCTTGTGAGGCAGGTGCTGTTGTAGGTGACGCAAGCGCAGAACAACGTGCAGCCTTACGTGCTTATGGAAATAACCTTGGTATGGCGTTTCAGCTTGTAGATGATGCGCTTGATTATGTTGCTGAGCAGGATGTACTGGGTAAAGAGATTGGAGATGATTTTCGTGAAGGAAAAGTGACTTTACCCGTTTTAATTGCCTACGAACGTGGTAATAACGAAGATCGTCTTTTTTGGCGTAAGGCTATTGAGAACGGGCAACAAGAGGAAGGGGATTTTGCTAACGCCCTTCAGCGTATGCTGGCAACAAAAGCGATTGAGGTTACTTTAGCCAGAGCAGAAGATTATGCCGAGAAAGCTCGTAAAGCCCTGCAGATTTTTCCTTATAGCGTCTTAAAAGATTTATTATATAAGGCTGTTGATTATTCTGTGAAACGGCAAAACTAAGAAAACGAATAAGTTTTAGCCTTTTCTCATATAGTCTTTTATAGAGAGTGTTTTTCTCTCTATTTTTATTTATTCCTGAAAAGTTACTGTTTGAGTCAAAAGAGAACTAAAAACCGAAATGGCGGTAAGGATTTTTAGTTGGTATTATCATCCCATAGAGAAATATTTTTAAACCCGTAAAGGGCAAATTTCTCTAAAAGAACGAGCATATCCTTTGGTAACGCTGTAAACCATGCTTGAGGCATTTGGGACATGTGAGGAAGGGGTGTTGGATGTGGTGGTTGGGTTGATAAAACAGCACATGTCTGTCGCGCAACAGCCTTTGCGGGGTCAAGCCAACATATGTTTGAAGGTAAGAGGGCGCGTAAACGATCAAGCACAAAAGTGTAATGGGTGCATCCAATACCAATAGTATCTATTTGGGAGATTTGTGGGTGTTTCAGTAAACCTTCAAGTTCATTTTCAAAGTCAGTATCTGTAACTGGTAGACCACGAAAAACATGTTCGGCTAATTTGGCAAGTCCAGGGGCTGCGTGGGTAATAAGTGTGCACTCTGGGGCGTAAAGTGTTTGTAAGGTGTTAAGGTAAGGGCGGCGAGAAGTTGCTTTTGTTGCGAGTAAACCAATAACGCGTGTATGTGTTAAACGGGATGCCCACCGTATAGGAGGGACGCAGCCGATAAAAGGAGTTTTCGGACAAGTGGATCGGAGCGCCTCTAGGGCAAGGGTGCTTGCTGTATTACATGCTACAACAACAGCATGGGGGTGTAATCGGTCAATAACATTAGAAAGAAGTGTAACAATACGTTGTATCAGTTGTGTATCGTCTTGTTCACCATAGGGAAAAACGGCAGTATCAGCTAAATAATCTATACATAAATGAGGGGCTATAACGTGCAATGCACCAACAATCCCTAACCCCCCGATTCCCGAATCAAAAGCAAGAACGCGATAAGGAAAAGAGGGAAAAGGAGTGGTGAGAGGGTCAGGGAGGACCCGCAAAATTATCGATCCTTGTTTTTCTTAAAAGCAAGAGCTTCCTCAAGGGAAGCTACACCGCCATGCCGCGCAGACCATTCGCATGGCTGTTCAAGGAAGTTATGTATTTCAGTTAAAGTGTCTTTTGAAAAACAAGAAGAGGTTAAACATACTTCTAATACATCATGCCAAGTACATAAAGTATGGAGAGTAATGCTTGCTTCTGCTAATGTTTCACGTGATCCTGGAAAAACATCGTAATAAAAAAGAACAAAACTATGGTCAACAACGGCTTCTGCATGGCGTAAAGCATTGACAAAATGTACTTTAGATCCGCCATCGGTAGCAAGATCTTCTACAAGTAAAGTTCGCTTATGCGTAAGAATATCACCCTCAATTTGAGCGTTACGTCCAAATCCTTTTGGTTTTTTACGAACATAGACCATAGGCAAAGATAACCGTTCCGCAATCCACGCGGCAAAAGGGATGCCTGCTGTTTCTCCACCGGCAATAACATCAAGGCTTTCATATCCGATATGAAAACCAATTTTTTGGGATGCAAGGTCCATAAGCCGAGAGCGTGCACGAGGGAAAGAGATAATACGGCGGCAATCAATATAAACAGGAGATTTCCAACCCGATGTGAGGGTATAAGGTTCCTCTGGACGGAAATTGATCGCTTTAATTTCCATGAGTATACGGGCTGTTTCTAAAGCCGCTTGGTGATCCCATGACGTTTTTTTTATGTTTTTTGTGGATGATGTTGATGGAGGCAATGTGTTTTCTACAAATGACATCATAAAATAATCCTTAAAAAAAGCTTAATGTTTACAAACAAAATAGGGGAAGAGGAAAAAAACGTGTAAGACGCTATCACACAAAAACTCATAAGAGCACTTCGTTACAACGAAGTGCTCTTATATATTATAGGTACACCCTGTGAGGTTTAGCGTTTTTCAAGTGGTACGAACTGACGTTCTGTATGACCAGTGTACAACTGACGCGGGCGAGAAATACGCTGACCAGGTTCCTCAATCATTTCTTTCCACTGGCTGATCCAACCTGTTGTACGGGCTAAAGCAAAGAGAGGCGTAAACATACTTGTTGGAATGCCCATTGCTTTAAGAACAATACCAGAATAGAAATCAACATTCGGATAGAGTTTACGTTGGACAAAATAATCATCGCTTAGGGCAACATTTTCAAGTTCCATAGCGAGATCAAGGAGAGGATCATCTTTAATGCCGAGTTCTGCAAGAACTTCATGGCATGTTTTTTGCATGATTTTCGCACGAGGATCAAAATTCTTATAAACACGATGTCCAAAGCCCATAAGCTTAACGCCGCTGTTTTTATCTTTCACTTGCGCAAGGAAACTCGGGATATTTTCTTTTTTACCAATATGCGCAAGCATTTTTAAAACAGCTTCATTAGCACCACCATGAGCAGGTCCCCACAATGCAGCAATACCCGCAGCAATACAGGCAAAAGGATTAGCGCCCGTAGAACCCGCTAAACGGACAGTAGAGGTAGAGGCGTTTTGTTCATGATCCGCATGGAGGATAAGAAGCCGATTGATTGCACGGGAAAGAATGGGGTTAACGCGATATTCTTCAGATCTTAACCCAAACATCATGGATAAGAAATTTTCCGCATAGTTTAAGTCATTGCGCGGGTAAATAAAGGGTTCACCTTGTGTGTATTTATATGCCCAGGCCGTAATGGTAGGAATTTTAGCAATGAGGCAAATAGCCGCTAATTCACGGTTGGCGGGGATAGTAATATCGCTTGCATCAGGGTAGAACGCGGAGAGAGCTCCTACATTACCACACAAAATCGCCATAGGATGTGCATCGCGCCGAAAACCATTGAAGAAATTACGAATTTGTTCGTGAAGAAGAGTGTGTTTTACGAGTGAATGCTTAAAAGATTTATACTCTTTCTCTGTAGGAAGTTCACCATGGAGGAGAAGGTAGATAACTTCTTCAAAAGAGGCTTGTTCAGCAAGTTGGGCAATCGGATAACCACGATGTAAGAGAACACCTTTTTCCCCATCAATAAAAGTGATCTTGCTGGTGCAAGACGCGGTTTCTCCATAACCGGGATCAAAAGAAAAAACATTGAGCTCTGCTGGAAGTTTCCGGATATCAATAACATCTGGCCCTAATGTCCCTGGAAGGACGGGCATTTCTGCGGTTTTGTCACCAATTTTAATGGTAGCAGTTTTCTGCATGGCTTCCCTCATTATGTGATACAAACAAAAAAACAAAAACTAAAGCGCGATTACCTCGCGATACGAAAAACAACTTGCCTCTTAATAGCACACTGTTTAAGAAACTTAATAACACGATTTTCCTTTAATAGGAAATAGGAAGTGTTAATCCCTATAAAACGTCGGTAAAATATCTCTAAAAAAAAGAAAGCCAATCAAAATAAACCCTTAAAAGAGGAAAGAGAGTCGAGAATAAAATATTTTCACATCTTAATTAAGGTAATTCCTATAAGATTAAAGACTCGTAGAATAAGCCATTAACGTTCTATTGTGTTGGTCGTGTTGTGTAGTTTTTGTACTATTTCGACTCTGATGAACGGGCAATCACTTCGTGATGACGAATGACTTCATGAATAATAAAATTGAGAAATTTTTCTGCAAAATCTGGGTCAAGATCTGCTTCTGTAGCAAGACGACGTAAACGGGCAATTTGTTGTGCTTCTCGCGTAGGATCAGCAGGTGGCATTTTGTGGAGAGATTTCAATTCACCAACAGCCCGAGTACAACGAAAACGTTCCGCAAGCATAGCTACAAGAGCAGCGTCTATGTTGTCGATACTATGGCGCAATTTTTTAAGAATTTCTGCCGGCGCAGCGGTAGTTGTCACGGTCGTCTACCTTTCTTTGGGGTAAATATTGTAGGAGTTACTTTATTTAATAAAGCTAACCGATAAACCTTATTCACTATAAGTTTATCACACATATAAGAAAACTATCGGCGAAACTGAATGACGTGTTATACAGTAACTAAGGCTTAAAAAACATATCCAAATCACCTGTATTTTGTTTCTTGAGATAAGTCTTACGATAAGTAACGAACATCTCCCCTTTTAACATAAAAGAAAGCTTATAAAAAAGCAAGAAAATCAATGTTTTTTAAAGGAGTCGTTTAACAAATTTATTAGGTGTTTTAGCCAACAAAAAACAAATATCTGAGGTGTAAAAGTTTGAAAGATCTTCTATACTAGGGTTAAGGTATAAGAGGATTGTAAGTAAGATTGTGGAAGGAAATTTATTTTCTTTCTTAACTCTTACCATAAGTATCCAAAATACTTTGATTACTATTGTATAAATTGAGGAGATTTTTCGTGACAGAGCGTATTCGGAATGCAGCGTTGCGGAGTAAAGTTTGTTCAGCGGAAGATGCTGCTGCACATATTAAGAATGGTGACCTTGTTGGGGCCAGCGGGTTCACAGGGGCAGGTTACCCCAAAGCTGTGCCTAAGGCTTTGGCCCAGCGTATGGCACATGCTCATAGTCAGGGGCATGAATATCGCATTCGTCTGATTACAGGGGCGTCAACAGGTCCTCAGATGGATGGTGAACTTGCAAAAGTGAACGGTATTAGTTTCCGTGCGCCTTATAACACTGATCCAGATCTGCGTGCGCGTTTTAACGACAACGAAGCAGGGTATTTTGATAATCAGCTGAGCCATGTTGCCGGGCGTTCTGTACAAGGGGATTATGGTAAATTTAATGTGGCCCTTGTTGAGGCGACCGCTATTACAGAAGATGGTGGTATTATTCCAACATCATCTGTAGGAAACTCTCAGACTTTCCTTGAACTTGCTGATAAAGTCATTATTGAAGTCAATGAGTGGCAGCATCCCGGGTTGGAAGGTGTCCACGATATTTGGCACGGGAATGTTAGCGGATTCCCCGGACGGGATATTATCCCCATTACGCGTGCAGATCATCGTATTGGTGAAACAGCGATGCGGGTTGATCCCTCAAAAATCATTGCTGTCGTTCGGACTAACGATAAAGATCGTAATTCACCTTTTGCTGAACCTGATGAAACATCGCTGACTATTGCTAAGCATTTGCTTGATTTCTTTTTGCATGAAATTAAGCATGAACGTTTGCCTTCCTCATTATTGCCGTTACAATCTGGGGTGGGGAACATTCCTAATGCGGTGCTAAAAGGGTTAAATGAAGGTCCGTTTAAAGGTCTTGTTGCCTATACCGAAGTGATTCAAGACGGTATGCTTGATATGCTTGAATCTGGGTGCCTCAGTATTGCTTCGGCAACATCTTTTGCTCTTAGCCCGGAAGCTGCGGAAGAAATCAATTGTCGTATGGATTTCTTTAGAAGTAAATTGATTTTGCGTCAACAAGATATCAGTAACTCAGCGGGTGTTATCCGTCGCCTTGGTTGTATTGCTATGAACGGCATGATTGAAGCGGATATCTATGGTAAAGTCAATTCTACCCGTGTTATGGGATCTAGAGTTATGAACGGCATTGGCGGTTCTGGTGACTTTACACGCAACGGTTATTTGTCTTTCTTCCTTTCGCCTTCAACAGCAAAAGGAGGTAAAATCTCTGCTATTGTGCCGATGACGGCGCATGTCGATCATGGTATGCAAGATACGCAGATTTTTGTGACAGAACAGGGCTTAGCAGATCTTCGTGGTAAGTCACCGGTTGAGCGGGCTCGGACCATGATTGCTAAATGTGCGCATCCTGATTATCGTCCTATGCTTCAAGATTATCTTGATCGTTCCTTAAAAGACTCTTTTGGTAAACATATGCCGCATTTGCTTAAGGAATCTTTGTCTTGGCATCAACGTTTTGTTGAAACAGGCAGCATGATGCCCTAAAGCCAAAACGTTTAACGTGGTTTAGAAAAGACCTCGCTTTCTATCGGGAAGCGAGGTCTTTTCATGAAAATATTTACTGGTGTCGCGTAGGTGGTGCTGCTATTGCAGAAAAGGCAACAACTGATTTTTAACACCAACAACAAACTTAAACTAATCTAAGGGACGAGGAGGACCAGGTGGCACAACTTTATTTTGAGATTTGATAATTTCCAAGCAAGCCTCCCTAAAACGTCTGGCTTCTGGTGTGGTTTGACCTCCCATGTTAATACCAATAGCTTCGTTAGCAGCTGCTTGAACAAGTTTTAGGAGTTTAGGGTGATTTCCTAAATAATTATCGGAACATGTTTCTTTAGTTGGCTTTGGAATTTCTACACTTTTTTTACCGCACGCAGAAAGGGATAAAGCCATAGGACATACCGTAAAAATGGTAAATTTTTTCATAGTATCACCAAAAAAAACAATAAAGAATCCCATTATGTTCAACCAGTTGTTGTGAAATAGGCAACAACTCGTTTGCACTTAAAGTGCAGAAAGTGCTTCAGTCAATGGGGACTGTACTGAAGCACTCATTAAAGAAATAACCGCAAAGGCTAGGTGTTTTAACCGACGTCTCTCCATCACCTTTGGTACTATACTCCACAGGTTCTTTTTTTTGCAAATACCTTTAATCAGATACCTATAGGCTTCAATAACTGGTTTCTTTTCAAAAGCGTCAGTCATAGATTCCTGTTCTGCTCTGGTTGCTAATCTAACGGCTCCGTGTGTGTAGCCGTAGCCTGTAACACGCTAAGGGGTAGCACTTGAAGACCTCTCCGATAAAAGTCGTTGAAGATAGACGTATTAACTACCAAGAACAGAATAATCACTATTGTGATGTTACAGGGAATAGGGATTCTATGATTTTATAAAGAGAAAAATATTGATGGGTATAGAGTTTTGGTGTAAAAAATTATCTTTTTATTATTTGTGTCGGTAAATTGATAGTAGCTTTTACAAAACTAAAAAAACTTTACACGATCTTGTTTCTTGTTGTACGTACTGTGGTTAAACGGAAAGTGATAATAAACGTTTATCCCATTATCTAAAATGTATCTTTAATCTTTACTTGTTACTTGAAACGTTTTAAATGTTTACCGATTCTATAACTTTAATATCAAGTTGCTTTTTTCATATTAGCAAGAAAGGCCTCATAACTCAGTGAACCAGTTGCTTGTTCTTTATGATTAAAGCGAAATGTTGGTGTAGAATCGATGTGATATTTACTTTCAGCTGCACTTTGAGTGTCGAGAATAAATTTCATCAATTTTTGATCAGCAATAGCTTTATCAAAAATATCGGCAGGCATACCCGCAAAGGCAGACATTTTTTTTAGCTCTTCTAATTGTTTCCCATCTTGACGATAAGCCCACCGATCAAGGTTAGAGAGGAGTGCCTTACAAAATGCTAAATACCGATCTGGCGGCAATGTCCGGGCAACCATCGCTGCTGTAATAGCAAGTTTATCTGTTGGGAAATCATGAAACACGTAATAAATTTTACCAGTATCGATAAGGTTTTTCTTAACAGATGGGAAAGTATTTTTAGCAAATTCTGCACAATGGATACAAGTAAGAGAGAACCACTCTTCCACGACCATTGGAGCTTTGGGGTTCCCAAGAGCACGTGGCGTTAAATCTGTGTTGGTTATTTCTGTTGCATTGGCTAGAGGGATAAGGCTTGCCGTGAGAGAGCCTCCAATACCAGCGAGAAATAAACGACGTGAAAAAGATATAAAACGCATAGAGAACAACATTTCAAAAAATGGAAAATATAAAACAGAAAACAATTCTGTGATAAAAAATTATAGACGTCAATTAAATTTGTTCTGAAGGATTTTTTAGCTTTTCTTGTAGGGAGGGGTAATTCGTTTGAGCTACGTCTTGCGATGTATGAGGGACATAGGGGGGATGATAAGGGCGTACGCGTAAACGGCGAATGTGTCGCACATCAGCATCTAAAATACGAAAAAGAAAACCATTAGGGTGACTGATGACTTCTCCTCGGGTTGGAATATAGCCTGCCACACGGAAAACAAGCCCCCCAATAGTTTCGATTTCTGTCGCATTTTCCTCTTGAGTCAAAATAGGTCCAATATGTTGTTCAAATTCTTCAACAGGGCAACGTGCGTCAACATCAAAAGAGCCATCTTGTCGTGGTGTGATCATGGTTATAGGAGGGTCATCATGTTCGTCTGAAATACCCCCTACAATGGTTTCAATAAGGTCTTCAATTGTTACGAGTCCGTCAATACCACCATATTCATCAATAACTAAAGCGAGATGGGTTTGCCGTTGCCGCATTTGGAGCATAAGGTCTAAAATAGGGAGATATGGGGCAATGAGTAAGGGTTGTCGTAATAAATTTTCAAGGTTAAAGGCTTCATCAGTACCCACATAAGCCATTAAATCTTTAATGTGAATCATGCCTATCACATTGTCGAGCTGATCACGATAAACAGGCATACGAGAGTAATTTTCCTGTCGGATCATAGCAAGGGCTTCGTTGAGACTTGTAGAAACAGGAATAGCCACAATATCTGCTCTTGGGATCATAACATCATGCGCCGAGATATGACGTAATCGTAATACATTGGCGATTAGAGCTTGTTCTTGTCTGTCGAGCTCTTGGGTTTCTCCGTTAATAATATGGGATTCTTTTGCTGCTTGTTGTACTAATGCTGTGATAGAATGGCGCAGGTTTATTGGGTGTTTTTGTCGATGAAAAAGAGAGGAAATTTTTTGATTAACCCGACGTAAAAAAGTTTTTTTCTGGTTCATATTCTGGCTCATGAACGAGGTTTCCATGGGTTAGGGATGTGTAATCGTGACAAAAGAAAAGATTCTAACATTTCCATACGCTGTGCCTCGCCCGGATGATGGTGATCATATCCTGCGAGGTGTAAACTCCCATGAATAATTAAATGTGCTAAATGATGCGCAAACGGGCGATGGGTTTTATAGGCTTCACGACGAATTGTTTCAAAGGCTAAAAAAATATCGCCCAAAACGTGATAATCACTTTGGGAAGCGTGAGGGGCAAGGGTAAAAGTAAGAACATTCGTGGGCTTGTAAGATCTTCGATACCGTCCATTTAAAATACGTACAGCCCGATCAGTTGAAAGGATAAGAGTCTGCGGTAATGTACCATATTCATGACATACTCTTAAAACACGCTGAATAAATTTCTCAAGGGAGGGCACATAACAGTGCCAACGCCTATCTTGAATAACAATATCTGGTGAAAAACTTCTTAAAAACAACGTCTCTTGAGCGGAAAGAGAGTTGATAGAACGGAGCGGTGTCATAATTTTTCCGCAATACCTTTACGGCGTTTTATTAAGTAAAATGTTATTAATAATAATAACAAAAATGAACATAAGCGTAATGAGAAATATCATTTTTCTCAAAATTCTTAGAAATTTTTAAATATTTCCCTCTAGAATGCCATCTAGAGAATGGCTTAACCGCGCTGTAATTCGTACTAGGCGTTCTTGTCCAATGAGATGTTCAGGTCCGTTAATATGTACAGGTTGCAGCCAGGGGGAGCGCCCCACGATTTGTCCTTGTTTTCGTCCACGGGAGGTAAAGAGAACAGGAATGGAGTGCCCAACAAGTTGATCATTAAATGTATCTTGTTGCTCATGCAGAATTTTTTGCAAAATTTGAAGACGAGTATTTTTAATATCTTCTGGTATTTGTAAAGGCGCTTCGGCAGCAGGTGTGCCCGGTCTTGGTGAGTATTTAAACGAATAGGCAAGGGCAAAACCAACTTTTTGCACAAGTCGCATCGTGGCGTTAAAATCCTCATCTGTTTCTCCCGGGTAACCAACAATAAAATCAGAAGATAGGGCAATATCGGGACGTGCCTCGCGTAGGCGGTGGACAATATCGATATAGTTACTCGCGGTGTGTCCTCGGTTCATAGCCCGTAAAATTCGATCTGATCCTGATTGTACAGGTAGATGTAAAAAAGGCATGAGTTGGGGTAAATCCCGATGAGCGGCAATGAGAGTATCGTCCATATCACGGGGGTGCGAGGTCGTATAACGAATGCGTAACAGCGCTGGAATTTTGGCGAGCTCGTAAGCTAAACGCGCTAAAGACCATAAATTCCCATCAGGACCTACACCATGATAGGCATTAACATTTTGCCCCAACAAGCTAATATCGCGTACACCTAAGTCAACCAACCTTTTGGCTTCCTCTAAAATAGTGCTAACGGGTCTGCTATTTTCTGCCCCACGTGTATAAGGAACCACGCAAAAAGAACAAAATTTATCACAGCCCTCTTGAATCGTTAGAAAAGCGGTCGGATAGTTTGGGCTTTGAGGCGTTTCATTTTGCGGGAGAAAATCAAATTTTTGCTCAGTAGGGAAATCAATATCAATCACAGCTTTACCTGTACGGGCAGCGTTGGCAAGCATGTCGGGTAAACGGTGATAAGTTTGCGGACCGAGAACAATATCAACATAAGGTGCTCGTGTTAAAAGTTCTTCTCCTTCAGCTTGTGCGACGCAGCCAGCAACAGCAATAAGGGTTTGTTGTCCACGTATTTTACGTGCTTCCTTAATAAGGCGTAACCGACCGAGTTCAGAAAAAACTTTTTCCGCAGCCTTATCACGGATATGGCACGTATTGAGGATAATAATTTCTGCCGTTTCAGGTGTGTCAACAGGTGTAAATCCTAAAGGGCGTAAAACATCTTGCATACGCGCACTATCATAGACGTTCATTTGACAACCCCACGTGATAACATGCACTCCGCGTGTGGGGGAGGGGGGTGTTGCTGTTTGTGGGGAGAGAGTCGTCATAGGAGTTATCTTATTGTTTTATAGAGGAAAACGATACGTAAAAAGCTTATTTGAGTTGTTAGTCATCATGCGGATTGCGAGAGGACACAAAAAGAAAAGTAAAAATTTTTTCAAGGCAAGTATCAAAGAGTCGCCAACAAGTAGGGATAAAAGCGAACGGCAATGTTGCAGCATGAAATCGTCCTGGTTGAATACGAGGTGTGTGATTTTGTCGTAAATCTGCTGCTCCATGAACAACGGATTTCCATGTTGCTTGGGCAAGGGCTTTACGGCTTGGAAATAAATCCGGATCAAGGGGTTCATGTAAAATAACCGTTGCACGCCCTTCTCGCTTTTGTAGAAGTTGCCAGACATGGGGACCAAGATCCATTTCACCATACCAAGAAAAAACAGGTCTCCGTAACCGGCCAATGGGTAAACCATCTAGCGAATCATAAACAACAGAAACGGGTTGAATAAGGGGAGTTATTGTAGAAGTCTGTGAGAGAGTGGGGTGATCAGAAAGTCTTGCTTTGGAAAGAGAGTGTTTCGCAATAGAAAAAAACGCTGACAAAAAGGGCAAGACGCGAGACCCGTCAGAAGATGTGCCTTCAGGAAAAAGAACGAGATTATCACCATGTGCCATGCGTTGGATCATAACATCACGTTCATGTCCTGTAGTGCTGCGTTGGCGACTCACAAAAATAGTACGCCCGATTTTAGAAACAAGTCCCATAATGGGCCAATGTTCAATATCTTCTTTCGCCACAAAAACAGAGGGGAGAATAGTACCTAATACAGGTACATCAAGCCATGATGTATGGTTTGAAACATAAATAACGGGACGTTCACCACGCTTGCGTGCTCTATACCCTCCAATCGTTCCGACGCGTTCTCCAACAACGCGGATCCGTAACCCAATGATACGGCAAAGAACGCCCCAAACAACTCGTGTCCAGCAAATTTTAGCGATTCCGGGAATGGGGAGCAAACACGCTTCAAAACCAACTGATAAGGGCACCCAAACGGTTAGCGCACATAAACGCGTAACAGCGCGGAGTTGGGCATAACGACACATAGAGACAGAGGGTGGAGTATGAAATAAAGGTATTTCGTTTTCTATAGTGTGATTTATATCTGTACCCTCTGTCTCTGAAATGAGGTATCGCTTAAGGCGGTGAGAGAGTGTGTTAATCATGAGTTTTTAGCAATATGAAGCAATATGAGTAATCTATAACAGTAATGAACAGAAATAGACGATAGAATTGGATGAGAGAGATCAACGATAAGAGATTTCATCTTTTTGTGTGGTTTTCCCATGCACGATCAAAATACGTAAAACACACAATTATAACACGTAAAGCCTTAATATAAAAATAGTCTTATACTCCCTTAAGCCTAATACTTTTTTATTTCGTATCCCTTATGTAAGAGAGATGAGTCAAAATTGGGTGAAACAAATCAGGCAAAATCAAGCACAACAGGCACATGATCAGAAGGAGGAGACCAATCTCGTGCAGGGGTAAGAACATTAAGTGATGAGAGATTTTTAACAAGGTCTGGTGTGACCCAAATATGATCAAGCCTGCGTCCTCTGTTGGATTTTTTCCAGTCTTTATTACGATAGGACCACCATGTGTAGAGTTTTTCAGATGGAGGTACAAAATGGCGCATAGTATCAACAAAACCTGTATTGAGCCAGCAATTAAGTCGTTCTGTTTCAGGAGGCGTATGGCTGACCACGTTAAGGAGTTGTTTATGGCTCCAAACATCGTGTTCAAGAGGGGCAATATTCAAATCCCCTGTGAGAATCATGGACGTTAAAGGAGATGTGTGAGCACGTTGTTGGAACCATTGGGTTACCGCCTCAACAAAAGTTAATTTATGTGCAAATTTTGGGTTTGTGTGTGAGTCTGGTATGTCACCTCCTGCGGGCACGTAAAATGTATGCAGTTCAATTGGTCCAAAGGGGCTTGTTACGGTTGCAGCATGATGACGGCATTCTTCAGGTGCGCAACAGGATGGCAAGGGTGGATATGAAAGGGGTAAGGGGCTTAACGGGTAACGGGAGAGGAGTGCAACGCCATTATATCCTTTCATACCTCGGTAAAATTGATATTCAAAACCAAGGGCGCGGAGGTCTGCATGTGGGAAAAGAGAGTCTGGCACTTTCGTTTCTTGTAGGCAGAGAATATCGGGTTTTGTTTTTGTAACAAGTTGTTTTAGTAAAGGGAGGCGTAAACGGAGGGAGTTAATATTCCATGTGACAAGGCGCATAGGGTTCGTCTTTCGTTAGTAGATCAAAACTCATATCAAAACTTTTAGGCTTTAATCTGTATTTATTTTAATCTGTGCTTATATATACTAAATAACAAAAACTAAAAACATGGTGTCACGCTCTAATCGTAATATCTGTGTGTTGTACCGTTGTCTACTGACTTATCAAGACTTAATCTTACGTTGCTCGGTTAAACATATTTGAGGGGGCTTTTTGCCTCGTTTCGTGTTAAAGTCTTTTGAGAATGCATTCTGTGTCATGAGGATTATAAGGAACGGGATTTTGCACCATGATTAAAAAAAAGCAGCCGTTAGCCATAAAACCGAGGCGAGGGGTGTGTTTGGTGATTTCAGCCCCATCGGGGGCAGGTAAATCAACCATTACACAGGCTTTACAACAATCAGAAGCCTATGTGCAAACATCTATTTCCGTTACAACGCGCCCTCCACGTCCGGGTGAACAAGATGGTGTGCATTACCATTTTCGTAGTGTTGAACAATTTCGAGCTATGGTGAAAGAGGGAGCCCTGTTAGAATGGGCTACTGTGTTTAAGGGGAGTTATGGAACGCCTCGCGCTCCTGTGGAAGCAGCACTTCAAGCCGGGTATGATGTGATTTTTGATATTGATTGGCAAGGGCATCGGCAAATGCGTCATGCGTTGCCTAATGATGTCGTGAGTATTTTTATTCTCCCGCCGTCTTTAGAAGAACTTGAACGCCGTTTACGAGGGCGCAAGTCAGATCATCATGAGGAAATAGATCATAGAATGACAGAAGCCCGTGATGAAATTTCCCATTGGAAAGAGTTTGATTACGTCATTATCAATTCAGAATTAGAACATGCGATTGCTGAAACGCGTGCTATTCTCCACGCTGCTCGTTTAACAAAGGCGCGCCAAATTGAGGGGCTTGGGCAGTTTGTCTCAACGTTGGGGGGCTAAGATTATGGATTTTTCTCATGTTACTGTATTGTGCGTGGGCGATATTATGCTTGATCGTTTTTTATACGGTCGTATGGAACGTATTTCTCCTGAAGCGCCTGTCCCTGTTTTGTTATTGGAGCCTAACGCGAAGCGAGAAATGCCTGGTGGTGCTGGCAACGTAGCGAACAATATTCTCTCTCTTGGCGGGCAAGTAATTCTTATAGGGGTAGTTGGGCAAGACGAAGCGGGCGAAGCCCTCCGTGCTGAATTAGCCCGTCATGAAGGGCTTTTGGCTGTGTTATCTATGAGCGCCGATCGCCCTACGATTTGTAAAACACGTTTTATTGCAGCTCATCAACAAGTTGTTCGTGTTGATGAAGAAAGCCATGTTCCCCTTCATGCGCAGGGTATTGAGGATATTTGTGCTGCTATTACGGCACATATGTCCTCTGTTCAAGTGGTGGTGGTGTCAGATTACGGTAAAGGGGTGTGTCACCCTGCTGTTTTAAAATGCTTAGCCCAACAGGCAAAAGCGAAAAATATTCCTTTTTTTGTTGACCCTAAAGGCGCAGATTATGCCCGTTATCAGGGTGCAACCTGTATTACGCCTAATTTACGTGAACTTGCTCAAGCCTCTGGGGGTATGGCTTTAGACACTGAGAAACACATTGAAGCAGCCGCGCGGCAAGTCATGGAGCAGGCGCAAGCGCAAGCCATGTTGGTTACGCGTTCTGAAAAAGGTATGATGTTGGTACGAGATCATGGGAGTGTTTTATCGGTTCCTGCCCATGCGCGTGAAGTATTTGATGTTTCAGGGGCAGGGGATACGGTTATTGCCTCTCTTGCTTTGACTGCTGGGGCGGGTATGCCGTTAGAGGAGGGGGTGCATATTGCCAACGCTGCTGCCGGCGTTGTGGTGGGGAAATTGGGGACAGCAACCGCCAATATCCAAGAAGTCCTCAACGAATTAGACGATCAAGGGGCTAAAGCTGTGGTTGCGCGTGTATTACCCCTTGCTGCGGCTCAAGCCCAAGTGATACGTTGGCAGGCGCGTGGGTTAAAAGTAGGCTTTACAAATGGCTGTTTTGATATTCTTCACCCGGGTCATGTGGATCTTTTAGCTCAAGCGCGTGCCGCATGTGACAGGCTTGTGGTGGCACTTAACACCGATGCGAGTATTCGCCGTCTAAAAGGGGAAGATCGTCCCGTGAACACCTTAGAGGCACGGGCAACCGTTATTGCGGCTCTGCGCTATGTTGATGCTGTTGTTGCGTTTGATGAAGATACTCCCCTTGAGGTTATCCGTGTGTTAACCCCTGATGTCTTAATTAAAGGGGCAGATTATAAACCAGAAGAGGTTGTTGGGGCAGATATTGTGCAGGCAACAGGGGGGCAGCTTTTGCTGGTGACTTTAAGGGAAGGGCATTCGACCACAGCTATTATAGGGCGGGTGCGTGGCGTATGACAACCTCATTAGAGGAACTAATTGCTGTAAGAGATCGTTTTCAGCAGTGGTTATTTGAGCAGGCTTTTCCTTTTTGGGCAACAACAGGCTGTGATGGCGATCAGACTGATCCCGCTCGTTTAGGCGCGCAGGAACATTTAACCCGTTCTGGCGTGCCAGCATTGCCGCCGTTTAAGCGTGTACGCGTACAAGCGCGCCAGCTTTTTGTGTTTTCATGGGCAGCTTTGCAAGGGTACACAGAGGCTGCTCAACGTGCCGAAAGCATTTTTCGTTTTTTATTACGTGCACGCCGTGAGGATCACGGGGCGTGGCATGGCGCTTGGGGGCGACAATTATCTCGCGCGGGAGAAATGTTAGACCCGACGGCTGATTTATATGATCTTGCTTTTGTTGTGTTTGCATTAGCATGGTATGGCAGGCTTCAAAACGATTCTTCTGTGAGGGAATCTGTGTTTTACGCACGTAAAACACTGGCATGGATTGATCAAGAAATGTCTCGCCCTGAGGGTGGTTTTTTTAATTCTTTGCCAAAAGAAAATGAAGAGGGGCAACAAAATCCCCATATGCACTTATTAGAAGCCGTTTTAGCTCTCTATCAAACCACAGGTGAAAAAAAAGATCTTGACCGCGCTCATGCGCTTTATGATTTGTTTAATACACGTTTTTATGATAAACAAACGGGTACTTTGGGAGAGTATTTTACACCTCATTGGCAACCCGCTGCAGGGCAAGCGGGGCAAAGGGTTGAGCCTGGGCACCATTTTGAATGGGTGTGGTTATTACAGGCATATCAGCAAGCAACAGGGATTTATACTCGCCCGCAGGCAGAAGCATTATATCATTTTGCGCGGCGTTATGGTGTAGTGTCTCCAACCGAATCTCAAAGTGATGACTCTCAAATAGCTTCTCAGGTTGGGCTTGTGCGTTATGCGGTGAGTCGACAAGGATCTGTGTTAAAAGAGACGTTTCGCCTTTGGGTGCAAACTGAAACACTCCGTGGTGTGCTGACGCATGCTTCTTATGCCGATAACCCTGAGTCAGATTTAGCGTTTGCAGTAATCGTAGGGAATAATATTTTGAATCGGTATTTTGCCCCCGCTCCTTTAGGTAGATGGATTGAGGAATATGATCATCAAGGTAATATTATTGCCGATCGTATTCCAACGAGTTCGATGTACCATATTGTAACAGCGTATGATAGCCTTAATAAGGCGGTTGAGGGGTTTGTTTAAAATTTGGAACACCCTTTATAGTTAGATTATAGTCAGAAAGGGGTATGATGGATACGAAAAAAGAATCTCCTTTAACCCTTGCTATGCGACACCCTCCCGCGAATATTGAGGCAGAACAAGCCCTTCTTGGAGCGTTGCTTACCAATAATAAAGCCTATGATCGTGTGGCGGATTTTTTGTTGGGGGAACATTTTTCTCACCGTGTAAACGGGTATATTTATACAGTTATTGCGCGGCGCATTGATAGCGGACAGCTGGCTGACCCGAATATGCTGAAACAAGAATTAGAATATTCTAAAGCCCTTGAGGAGGTGGGGGGCTTTTCCTACGTCGCGCGCTTAGTCACTTCCATGATTAGTATTATCAATGTGGTAGATTACGGGCGTGCCATTTACGATTGTTGGATTCGGCGGCAACTTATTGACATTGGGGAAAATATTGTTAATGGGGCTTTTGATGTTGCTGATGGGCGCACAGGGGAAGATCAGATTGAAATAGGGGAAGAAGAACTTTTTAAGCTTACAAGCAAAAAAGGTAGTGAGGATTTTGTTCCTTTTCGTTCAGCATTAACACAAGCCATTCAAAGTGCAGAACGGGCTTTTCATAATTCTGGGCATGTAACGGGGCTTACGTCTGGCTTGCGTGATCTGGATAAAAAAACGGGCGGGCTTCATCCGTCTGATTTGCTTATTCTTGCTGGTCGTCCGGGTATGGGTAAAACTGCTCTTGCCACAAAAATGGCATGTTCTGCTGCGCAAGCGATTATGCGCGAGGCACAAGAAAAGAGAGGGTGTCCCAAAGGATGCGTTGCTGTTTTTTCATTAGAAATGTCAGCTGAACAATTAGCAACGCGTATTCTTTCTGAACAAGCCGAAGTTTCTGTAGAGAAAATTCGTCGAGGCGATATTGATCAAAAAGATTTTGATCGTTTTGTAAAAGTCAGCCACGAACTTGAATCGCTTCCTTTATTGATTGATGATACTCCAGCAATTACGTTATCAGCCATGCGGGCACGTTGTCGGCGATTAAAACGTATGCGCGGGCTTAATTTCATTGTTGTGGATTATTTACAGCTGATGCGCCCTGCGGTAGGCTCACGGGCAGAAAGCCGTGTTTTAGAAATTTCGATGATTACACAAGGGTTAAAAAATCTTGCGAAAGAGTTTGAAGTACCTGTTTTAGCGTTATCACAATTATCGCGCCAAGTGGAAAACCGAGAAAATAAACGCCCCATGCTCTCAGATTTAAGAGAGTCTGGTTCTATTGAGCAAGATGCCGATATTGTGATGTTTATTTACCGTGAAGAATATTATCTCCAACAAAGGGAACCACAAGAAACAAGTTTTGACTCACAAGAAAAATATATTGCCGCTACGGAGGATTTTCAAAGGAAAATGGAGAAAGTTCACAATAAAGCTGAACTCATTCTTGAAAAACAACGTCACGGTCCGACTGGGAAAATTGATCTCTTCTTTGATAGTACCTTTACTCGTTTTGCCGATCTTGACACATTTCATGAAAACGTATTTTAACTCTATGTTCTAAAACAGTATTTTCTTATAGGGTAAGGAAAGAGGTGTTAAGCAGAGACGTTAGTCATCATCACTACTATTTTGTAAATGGGTACGGTAGCCATATTTTTCCCATTGAGAGGGTTTTGTCATATGGGTGAGTTCGTTACTGCAGGCTGTTAGGCTTAGGCTTACCAAAAAGCCAATACACAAGAAAATGCGGATAAAAGCCCGATGAGAAACAGAATTAAAAAGAGATGGAAGAAAAGAGGTCATAGAAAAATCTTTCTGAAAAATACGTTAAAGGTTAAGCTTGTGAGTGGCACCCTTCAATCGGGATAGGACCTTGACTACGGCCATGGGTAAACTGATCAACGTAGGCATTCCCGCTTTCCATAAGCGAAGCAGCAGGACCTTGCCAAATCAACCGCCCTTGATAAAGCATCGCTGCTTCATCACCAATTCGTTGGGCGGACGCCATGTCATGCGTAATAGCAAGGGCAGTAGATCCGTTTTTTTTGACACAATCAACAATCAAATCATCAATCACAGCACCTGTCAAAGGGTCTAATCCTGTGGTGGGTTCATCGAAAAAGAGAATATCAGGCTTCGTGGCAATAGCCCGCGCTAAGCCTACGCGTTTTTGCATACCGCCCGATAATTCTGCAGGATATAAATCAGCTACCGCAGAGTCTAATCCCACTTGAGCTAATAATGTGCAGGCATGAGCGCGCGCCTGACGATAGGGGATCAATTTGCGTGCTAATAAGCCAAAAGTCACATTTTCCCATACGGGGAGGCTATCAAAGAGAGCTGCATTTTGAAACAACATACCAATACGGTGTTGCACGTCTTTTTGTCGTTTGGCGGAAACGTTTAAAATATTTTCTCCATCAAATTCAATCAACCCTGAATCAGGAGTCATCAGTCCTAATAAACACCGTAATAAAACTGATTTACCACTGCCCGAACTGCCAATAATCACAAACGACGTTCCTGCAGGAATATCAAGAGAAACATCGTCTAACACTGTTTTAGCGCCAAAGGATTTACATAAATCACGAATACGGATTTTAGGCGGTATGGTGGGGGAGGAGGTCATGAAAACAGAAATCAAATCAATAAGAGAAAAACAAATCCGTAATCAGATAATCCAGTGTAAGCAGTAAAATAGAGGCTGTAACCACCGCCGCCGTTGTGGCAGACCCTACGCCTTCAGCACCATTTTTACTGGTATAGCCTTGATAACACCCCATAAGGGCAATAAGAAACCCAAAAACGGCGGCTTTAACTAAGCCTATGGTGACATCTTTTTGGGTGAGACTGTTGAGTGTTGCTGTAATATAAGCGGTAGGGGAAAACCCAAGTTTGAACACAGCCACCATAAACCCGCCTGCAACACCTAAAATATCGGCAATAATTACGAGTAACGGAAGCGCAATAATAGCCGCTAAAAGCCGCGGTGCTACAAGATATTTCATCGGGTTCGTGGAAAGTGTGCTTAAAGCATCAATTTGGTCGGTCACGCGCATCGTGCCAATTTGTGCGGCAATAGAGGCACCAACACGCCCCGTTACCATAAGCCCCGCAAGAACGGGTCCAAGTTCTCGTGTTACAGTAAGGGTGACAATTCCCGCAATAGCACTTTGAGCGTGATATTGAGAAAAGCCTGTATAAGATTGTAACGCAATAACTCCGCCTGAAAATAAAGCTGTAAGGGCAACCACAGGCAGGGAAAAAAAACCTGTTTCAAGAAAACTACTCAAAAAAATACGGGGATAAAAAGGCGGTCGTACAATGTGGGAAAACCCTACAAACGCAAAAAGTGCAATAGCTCCTGTTTCATGGATAAGGGCAAGGGTAGCACGCCCGAGGTTTGTTATGAGGTTTGTTACACTATTTATCATAAAATGCACAATGAGAGGTATACGATCAAAATAAGCGAAAAAAGTGTAACACGAAAAAAGAATGCCTTAAAGAGGGGGGAGGGAGGTCACATTTTTACCTCTTTTGGACATATAACAAAAAAAGACAACCTTAAAGTCTGCCCTTCACCAAAATACCACCTATCCTTTTATCTAATAAACTGACTTGAATATCCATACTTAAACGCAGTTGGAAAGTTGTTTATGATAAATACGTCCTACGCTCTTTCATTCTTGATACAGGATACAGGCTATAAAGAAAAATAGAGGAACCTTACTTATAAAAAAAACACCTCAAAAATAGACACAACACAAAGAAAAATAACCTACTACTATCTTTACCACACTCCAACACTATCCTAATGCTATATGATAGTCACACAAAAAAATGCTCATATGATAAAAGAAGCAAACAACAAAAAAACTATGCCTGTTAAGGGGCATAGTTTTTAAGTGTAAATCATAAAAACGAAAGAGGGAAACTTAAGAAGCCTCTTTAAGCCGTGCCTCTGCGAACTCATAATTGGCTAATTTATCCAAAAAGTTCGTGATATAATCAGGGCGACGGTTGCGGAAATCAATATAATAGGCGTGTTCCCACACATCGGCAGTGAGGAGGGCTGTACCGTGTCCTTCGGCAAGAGGGCTGCTCGCGTTGGCTGTTTTTGTAATGGCGAGCTTGCCATCTTTACCGAGCACTAACCATGCCCAACCTGAACCAAATTGCGTGGTTGCTGCTTTACGAAATTCCTCTTTGAACGTGTCAACACTGCCGAAATCTTGCGTAATTTTAGCCGCGAGCGTTTTAGGGATTTCTCCGCCTTTAGCAGAAAGGCTATTCCAGAAAAAAGAGTGATTCCAATGTTGCCCCGCATTGTTGAAAAGCCCAACAAGATCCGGTTTATTGTGGCTTGCTTTAATAATATCGTCTAAAGAATGCCCATGAAATTCCGGTTTGCTTTCAAGCAATGTGTTCAGCGCGGTAACATACGCTTGATGGTGCTTGCCATGATGATATTCAAGCGTTTCTTGGCACATACCACGTGTTCCAAGGGTATTGGCGGTATAGGGAAGGGCGGGTAATTCAAACGCCATGAGTCACTCCTCATTGTGTTATTGTTAGAGTTATGATAAATAGGTGGTTAAGACACGTTAAAAAAAGACATAAAAACCTTTCTTTAAGCATAGCCTTAAACGAGATCAAACCACCGCGATAAAACGGGTCAATAATGATGCGAGGGTATAGAAAATGACAAAAAACGTCAAGACAATGAAAAGAGAATAAAGACAAAAAAGGTCTTTTTGTGGGCAAGTAACAATATATAAACTTGAGGCTAGAACAAATAAAAAAGGAAGGGCGCGATAAAACAAACCCTTCTAAAAACTTTGAAAGCTAAAAAATGTGAGGAAAAGAAGGCTAAAACTTACAACCACGTATGACCGCAGTTTTTACAGTGATGATTTGTGTTTACTAGACTTAAGAGAAACCCTCCAACTAGTCCTGCAAGCCCACCAACAAGAGTGCCGATACCAGAAACAGCACTTCCTGCCACTGAGTCGATAGCAGCTGTTCTTACCTTTTTATTATACGATCCGCATTTAGGGCATTTTTCTGCCATTGTGTTGGTTCTCTTTACGGTTAAAGTTGACGATACTTACTATTATAGTCAAAAGACACTTTATATGAAACTTTTTTTATAAGTATAAAATAATCGTGTTTCTTAAGAGTGAAAAATAAAAGAAATAATTGCCTTAAAGAAAAGAAGAAAACAGGTTAAAAAAGGGTTATTCATAAACCCTTTTCATCGAAAAATCCTTTAAAACGCCTCACATGACAAAACCCGTAAAACAGACAGACCACGCAGAACAGAGCGTGATACAAATTGCTGCCCATGACCCAGATCGCCTGTTATGTGTGTATTTTATGCCGAAATCCGTGCGTTTTTTAGCGTGCTGCGTGTTAGCTTTCCGGTGTGAGCTATTGCGCGCTTTAGCACCGCGTCGGTCTGAAAATATTGCGGGGGCTATGGCGGCTTATGTGCGCTTACAATGGTGGCGCGAAGTGCTTGAAGGCACGCGTTTACCTGAACATACCTTAGCCCCTTTTTTGGTTGAAGCCATAGAGCAAGGGTGTTTGTCACGAGAAGCCTTATTACAACAAATAACCTCTATTGAATCCGAAATTGAGGGTAGTGATAATAATAACGATAAGGATAGTAATAAAGCGCATTGGCGCGCGATGCTCCGTAGTGGGGCAGGGGCGTTTCAACGCAGTATGGGCGAGTTATTGGGCTTAAATCCTAACAATACAGCGCACACCCCTTTTTTGCAACGGCTTGAATGGGTCGGCATGGCTTACGCCGCGGGTTCTTTGATACGCCATAACGCGCACCTAAAAGAACAGGGGCGTTATCTCTATCCGGGTTCATTAGAGGAATTACGCCAAGAAGCCCAGCAATGGCTTAAAGAATCCGACATTTCAACGTTACCCCGTTATTTACGGGCTGCCACGTTGCCAGCTGTTTTGGCGCGTAAAGATTTAGCAAGAGGCACCCAACAAGGAGAAGAACAAACTCGAAACCTAACAAGAAATTCACGCGGCATAGGTGATCAATGGGCGGTTATTTATGCGGGTGTACACAACCAAGTAATCAACCAAATCACACGCTCCCTCATTGGGTTGAAAAACCGCTCTTTTGGCGAAACAAAAGAGCGTTAGGAGAGGGATATGATAAATTTAGAAAAAAACACAGCACTCAAAACACAATTAAAAGAACTCCCTCCTGATTTTTCACCCCTTATTTGGATTTTGGCGGGTGAAGCAAGTGGTGACGTTTTAGGTGCGCGTTTAATGGAAGCGTTGCGTGCTTTTATGCCTTCGGTGCGTTTTGTCGGGGTTGGAGGACCTCACATGGCGGCACAAGGTCTTTCAAGTCTTTTCCCGATACAAGATCTCGCCGTTATGGGGCTGTTAGAAGTTTTACCCCGTTTACGGCTTTTATCGCAGCGGTTAGCCATGGCGGTTGACCATGTCAAAACGTGCCAACCTGATTTGGTAGTGACCATAGATAGCCCGGGATTTGCCTTGCGTCTCTTATGCAAAATTCAAAAAACGGGGATTCCGCGCGTGCATTATGTCGCCCCGCAAGTATGGGCATGGCGTCAAAAACGTGTGCGGCAGTTTTCTAATTTGTGGGAGTCGTTATTATGTCTTTTACCGTTTGAAGAGGAGTTTTTTCGTCGTCATGGATTGCATAGCCGTTTTGTAGGGCACCCTGTGCTCTATTCTGGTGCCGATAAAGGCAACGCCCAACGTTTCCGCCAATCTTATCATTTAGAGGAAAAAGCTCCCATTGTGGTGCTTATGGCAGGGAGTCGCCGTTCAGAAACAGCGCGTTTATTGCCTATTTTTGGGCAAACTTTGCCTCTTCTACGGGCAAAAATTCCCGACATTGTACCTGTTTTACCTGTTTCGGCGAACATGGCGGTTCATGTTGAGCACGCCACAAAAACATGGTCCGTCCGTCCTTTATTGATCACAGACCAACAAGAAAAATACGATGCTTTTGCGGCTGCCCAATTGGCTTTAACGAAATCAGGCACCTCAACATTAGAGCTTGCTCTTGCCGGTGTGCCGATGGTTGTCACGTACCGCGTGAACCCACTAACAGCATTTTTTGCGCGACGATTGATTTGCGTGCCCTATGTAGCGATGGTCAACGTGCTAGCAGGTAAAGCGGTGGTGCCGGAATTACTGCAAGAGAATTGCAATCCCAATAAACTCGCTCATGCTTTAGAAACACTTTTGAGGAATCCTGAACCTGCCCAACACCAAAAAGAGGCGTTTAAAATGATTTTACACAGTTTAGAAGCCCCACAAGGGCAAAAACCTGCCCAAGCCGCTGCGTTAGCGTTGGTTGAGGTGTTGTTACAACATACAGCAGAAAGCAAGACGTAATCCTATTCTTAACCTCTAAAAAATAAGGGTTTATGAGGAAGAGAGGCTTTTTTCTTCTTTATGATTTTCCTCGATAAGTTGTGTAATGACTTCACATAGCTTATCGTCTGTCATTTCGCGCCATATAATATTTATTTCTTTGAAAATCTGAAAAAATTTCTTTTGAGCATTGGTTGCGAGGGTATCACTTTCTCGTTTATTGGTCGATTTTGCCTCAATAAAAAGGTGTAATTTTGTTTCTTTATCAGTGTGTATGGCATAAATAAAATCAGGTGAGGTTGTTCCTCCTGTAAAATTGGGTACTTGAATACATTGTTTGGGTAACTTTCCAAAAATAGAGACTTCTTTATTAGGATGTACGGCTAAAATACTTTTTTCTAATGTGCTATCGTAAACTTTCTTATCGTAAAGATAACACTCCTCAACAGCGAGGTCTGTGGCTATTTCTGTGCCTAAAATAGTTTGTTTGATTGAATCAACAAAATCTCCATTTTCCATTAACGTGGTATCGGCACTAAAATCGAGAGAATCATACTCAAAATATTGGGAAAAATGGCTCCTTACTACGTGTTTGAAATTTTCTGCGAGCGTTTGCACACTCACATAGTTAAATTTTTGTGTCTCTATGCCGTTTTTGAAGTGGTCACAAAAAGCACGATGCCACATATTGATGGGAATTAACGTTCTACGGGAAAGTTCTTTGAGAAATGTGCCATAAGGCAATGCCTTTAAAGTTAAATCACTTTCCAAAATTTGTTGACGTTGAGTAAGGGCGTTAGAATCAGCTTCCCCTATATTATACCCTGTAAGCGTGTCGCGGTGAATTTTGGCTTTTGCTATCGTAAGCGCGTCTTGGTCTTGATTCTTAAAAGCGTGCTGTAAGATCTCTTTTAAGAGAGTGTTCTCCAAAGGTAAAAATTTAACCATGTATCGTTTGGTGAGTTGTTGCCATACAGCTTTTAAAGGTTCCCATTTTTCTTTACGGAGTTTGACAATATCAGCCTCTTTTTGACCTTTATTTTTGATAGAGTTCGGATTGAGAGAGTAATCGGGGAGGAAGTCTTTTGTTAAGAGTTCCCATTTTTCTCGGTTAATCGTGTCTTTTGTATCAATAACACCTGTTTGTAAGAGTTTTATTTCGGCGTTTGTTTCATCTTCTGCGTACCCGTTTTTGACGAGTTCTGTTAAAAGAGCAGGGGTTATTTTTTCGGGTATAGTGGGCCCGTCGTCTTTAACTTCTTGTTGTAATTCTGCTGCAAAATTTTGTTCAGACCAATCTGTAATAAAAGTCAAAAAAAATTCTTGATGGCTTAAACGTCTACCATTTTCATCAATGGGTAAGCGTAACCCTCTGCCTACTTCTTGTCTTTTGCTAATATCACTGCCGCTAGAGCGTAATTTCGCAATAGTAAACACGTTGGGGTTATCCCATCCTTCGCGCAAAGTCCATTTAGAAAATAAAAAGCGGCGTAAAATCCATTGTCCTTTGTCATCGCGAAAACTTAATAACTTGTTTTTTTCGCGTAAAATATCGTCAACCTCTGCCTGTATCGCCTCATCGCCTTTTTTGTTGTTATCCTCTGCAAAATAGCCTCCGTGAGTTTCTGAAAGATGTGTGAGGCTTGTCGCTAAAAAATCACGATAATCAGGGTTTGTTTCCTGCTCAAGGCATTGTTTTATTTTTTCGCATAAGAGGCGTTCAAAGGTTTGTTTTAACCACCCATCAGGTGAGCGGTAAGAGTGAATATCATCAATAAAAAAAAGGGCTAAAGTTTTAATTTTAGCGGGGTTTTCGCCACATTGTGCCCGTACCCAATTTTCACGTTCTGTTTGAAAATGGCTGTTTAAGGCTTGGGCGAGAATCCGTTCTTGATAAGAACATGAAAAAATAGACGGGATAAGCGTCAACCCTTTTTCAAGTGCCATATCGTTAGAGAGCCGTTTTTCTCCTTCATAGGTGAGGTGCCCTTCAAAATCTTGAGGAAGAGCGTCACCAAGACCAATGTCGTATTCTTTTTTAGCGTGATCGACTAACACTAAATTTTTGTTACTAACGGCTTAACGGTGTATTTGGTGAGAGCGGTTTTATCTGTATCGGTTTGCGGGTAATCAATATGTACCCATTTAATGAGTTGGCGGTTAAATGCTTGTGGGGCATTTAAGTCATATACTAAACGGGCATAATCAGGGCGGTGTGTTTTTTCTTGAAGTGGAAAAGTCGCTCCAAAACGAAGAATGAGTTGAGGGTTTAAGTGTTGAATAGCTGCCCAAGCCTTGCCGTTTTTAGAAAAACGATGCGGCTCATCAATAATCACAACAGGGCGAATAGCTTTTAACGACTCAATAGGGCAAGACCCACCGTCTAACAATGTTTGATCGTAATCATCACGCGTCATGGATTTACTCATGAGCATGGCATCATTGAGTAATAAGCCTTTAATACTACGTTCGTTGCGAGAGCCCTCTAAAAATAGGCTTAAAGCAGGAGGAATCGTTTTTCGTCCTTTTTTGGTGTTAAAATCGCCGGCATTGATACAGGTTAAATCAAGACGGGTGCCGTGATAGAGGGCATGAAAATGGTCTCTTGCCTCTTGTGAGGTCATAAATTTTTTAACGCCCTCTTTAATCGCTAAAGAAGGAACAAAAATAATAAATTTATGCAGTCCAAATCGGGAAAAAAGTTCAAAAAGAGTGCGCGTATAGACGTAGGTTTTGCCCGTTCCCGTTTCCATTTTGACATCAAGTCCATAAGGCGTAGTACACGAGGGAGGAAAAACTAGAGTTGGGTTTGCCATGGGGGCGTTGTGACCATTCTCTTGAGAATGGTGTGATAAAAAATTGTGAGACGTGTTGTCTTGTTTGTAATCAGACAACACTTCAGAAAGCGCGTTGACAAGGGCAGCAACAGCTTCTTCTTGGTGAGGGAGTTCTTCTAAACACAAACGCATAGGGCAGCTTTCTTTTGATACACGCGGGAATAGGGAAAATCGTGAAAAATCTAAAAGGGGTTTAAAACACCTAAAACGCTTTTAGTAGTAAGAGGCGTTGATTAAAAGCGCTCGATAAGGCGAACGCGTTTATCGCTATGGGTAAACAGGCTTTTGAGGTTATTTTTTAATTCCAACAACGCCGTAAAGCTAAAAGGTGGTTGTAAACAACAATTTCCCATGCTTTAAGGGTGTTTTTTCCAATTTTGTTGAGGAGGTTTTTGGTTGCTTCTGAATCCCACCCCTTATTAAGGCAATAAATCCGGTGAGAATTTTGCGGTGTGTAGGCAATATATGTCCCTAATGTAAGGGGTTCAACAGGCGTTGTGAGAGGAAAGCCATCATCAATAAGCCATGTACAAAGAAGCGTTTCTAATCCACTTGCCGCGAGATTGGTGTGTAAGGCTTGACCAGAAAAAGGCGCAAGCATATCTTCGGGGAGTAAAATTTCTTGTGTCGGGTCAAAATGATCAATTCTATCTAACACATAGGCGTCGTCAATGTGCGCAAGTTTGTAATGTTTAAATCCTGACGTGTCGCCCAACATGTCGCTAGCGCGTTTGATTCTTTCGCGCGCGATTTCATCTATGGTTTTATAACCGGCTTTAGAGGCTTCGCTATCCTCTTTTACAGGCTCGTCAAGCTGGACGACAATGTAGTGTAGGGGCTTCCCCCCCCCCCCCGATTTTCGGCGTTGTACTGCATCACAGCGTGAGCTGTGGTGCCAGAACCCGCGAAAAAATCGAGGATAATATCATTTTCTTGTGTAGATTTTTGTGCAATATGTTCAATAATCTTTTTGATAAACTCTACCCCTTTTGGATAAGGAAAACTTTCTACTAGACCTAATTCTTTAAGCTCTGTTGTAGCCGCTTGATTCATATAGGCATTATCAACGAAAGCAAGGCTATCAAACATTTTTTGCGTTGTCGCTAAATCTTTTAAATAACGTTTATAAATAAAACCCCTTTCATCATCTTTATGCTCTTTTTTGAAACAAATCCGCCCTGCGTTAATATGGTCTTGTAAGGTGTTTTGCGAAAAACACCAATCCCTCCCTTTTGGTGGATAATCTGTTTTCCCTGTATAAGGGTTAATAATTGGAAAATTTCCATTTTTTGTTATACGTTTAGCGCTTGGGTCAGAGCTTATCCATAGTCCATTGGGATCATTATCAGGATTTGTATACTTCGATAAGTCTTTTTCACCGCCTAAAAGATTCACGTTCTCACTATTTTTAGCATAGCATAACAAAAATTCGTGTTGATAATTCACACCTGTTTTAGCGTCATTTGTTTTGCTTTTTGTCTTACGGATAAAATCTCCGACAAAATTCCCCTCACCAAAGATCTCATCACATAAGAGCTTTAAATTTGCCTGCTCATTATCATCTATAGAAATAAAAATAACGCCGTCGTCTTTTAATAACCTGCGCGCTAATATTAAACGGGGAAGCATAAATGTAAGCCATGCGCTATGGCTACATTTGCCGTTTAGTAAACGAATTTTTTTAACTTCTTTTTCCGTTAAACTTAATTTTTGCTGTAATTCGTCATCAGTAAATTGAAAATTGTCTTTATAAACAAACCCGTCACTTCCTGTATTATAGGGCGGGTCGATATAGATCATTTTGATCGCCTTTGTATAGGCTTTTTCTAAATGTTTGAGGGTGTCAAGGTTATCACCTGTAATAAAAATGTTTTCGCTCTTTTGATTGTGGGAGTATGCGTTATGCTCAACGTCGGGCACGAGTAGCGTTTCTGTTGGAAGACTTGCTTGAAGTTTGGCGTAATCTTTACCGATAAATCTTAATTGATAGCCGTCTTGTATTTCTTCCCAATCGGGGTTTTCAACGGTCATCGTGTTTATGTCACGGCGAATAGCTTGTAAACCAGAGTCAGAGGAAGAAAAATCAGAGATATTTTCCATAAACGGGTTCTTTCACGTTAAAAAATCACACCAAAAAATACGAGAAATTAAAAAATTAAAGACGACGTTCACAATACGCAACACAGGTTGCTGATGCTGCGGTGAGCGCCATTAAAAAAAGCCCTCCCTCAATGAGACCCATGCCAGAAAAAACATAGCCCGCTATTTGAAACGATGAGGGGAGGGAGTTTTGTGCAGTGGCAAGCATTTCTTGCGCTTGTACGTCTGTAGAGAGAACAGAATGCGTTAAGTGCGTGACAATAAAGGGAAGGGCTGCCCATAAAACCCCTACAATCAACAACACAGGGGCAAAGAGTTCCGTGATTTGTTGGATAAAGCAAAAAAGAAAATGCCCTATAATCCAAATCAACGTACCCCAAAAATCAGAACTCTTTTCTACGACATAATCAGAGACACGTTCAGCCCTGCGATCAGCAATCCGTCGAGATAAATGTCCATCAGCACGATCACGATCCAATTGGGGACGGGCATCACGATTGACGCTATTTTGATTGGAGAAAAAATCTTGCTCAGCTAAAAGTTCTTGTTCGGTTTCTCGAGAAGCAGAGGCTGCCTCAAAAGGGGCTAAACACTCTTGCTCGTAAGAATCTTGCCCATAAGGTTCAGAAGGTTCGTGCGGGGGACGAGAGGTAGTCATGATCCGTTGTATGAAGAAATAAAAGCCAATAAAAATAAAATCCAAAACTTAAAACTAGCATATACACCCCAAGAAGACAATCTAAAACCCTTTTACGTTCCCTATATTTATGCAGTATTTAGTGCACTATTTACCACGTGTCGCGGGTAATCAGACTTGAATTTTGACGTAGATCCCTATATAAGAGAGAAGCTATAAAATAAGTTTGTTATGGTTTATGAAGCGTTTTATTTTGGGGTTTTGATATGGAGGGGAGTTTTGTTCAACCGCGTGAGGAAACGGCGGCTGAAGCTATAGAGGCGATTAGCGAGGAACTCGGTCTTTTTGATGATTGGGAAGAGCGTTATCGCTATATTATAGAATTAGGGCGTACATTACCGCCATTTCCCGCTGCGTGGTGTGATGATATGCATCGCGTGCCCGGTTGTCAAAGCCAAGTGTGGTTACATGCGCAACAGGAAGGGGAAAAGCTCTATTTTGCAGGTACGTCAGACGCTCTTATTGTTTGTGGGCTTGTGGCTTTATTATTACGTGTTTATTCAGGGCGTGAGTGTGCAGAAATTGAAAAAACAGATCCCTCTTTTTTAAGCCAGCTTGGATTAGTACAGGCGCTTTCTACGAATCGAGGCAACGGCGTGCAAGCTATGGCGCGCGTGATCCAAAAAATGGCAAAAACAGCGTTGGGTTAGAGTATGAGAGAAAGCCTTAAAGAGTTTATTTAATAGAGTGTGTTGAGACTTGCCTTTTTTGTTGATAGGTGGTAATTTACCATGTTAACAATGAGGATTAAGATTTTATCTCTATCCTTTTTTTGGTTTTTATCCAGTTGTGATAAATATTGAAAAATGTTTCGTATGCGCTCAGGCGAATAGGGCATGCCTAGCCATACAAAAAGGAATGCTCAAAACTCTTTGGGTGTTGCTTTGTTTTGTCTGATATTCTTAATAAGGAGTAAAAAAATGCCCAAGATGAAAACAAAATCATCTGTTAAAAAGAGATTCAAAATTACAGCAACGGGTAAGGTACTTTCAGGTCCGTGTGGTAAACGCCATGGTTTGATTAAACGCCCTCAAAAAATGAAGCGTACTGCGCGCGGCACACAGGTTTTGACACCGCAAGATGGGCGCACCGTAAAACAATGGGCCCCCTACGGGTTGGTATAAGGAGTCTCTCTTATGGCACGAGTGAAACGGGGCGTTACAACACATGCCCGTCATAAAAAAGTTTTGAAATTAGCAAAAGGCTATCGTGGGCGTTCTTCGACGAATTATCGGATTGCGTTAGAACGTGTTGAAAAAGCGTTACAATATGCCTATCGGGATCGGCGCAATAAAAAGCGTGATTTTCGTTCTTTATGGATTCAGCGTATTAATGCCGCTGTGCGTGAACATGGTTTAACCTATAGCCGTTTTATCGACGGGTTGAATAAAGCAGGGATCGCGATTGATCGTAAAGTTTTAGCCGCTATTGCCTATGATGATGCGGCAACTTTTTCCGGTATTGTCAAACAAGTGCAGGAGGCTCTTGGTTAAAGAGCTCTTTAAGATTTAAGAGCGTAAAAGGTAAAGAGAAAGGTCGCCTATAAGGCGACTTTTCTATTATTTATTTTTGTTATTGTGTTATTAAAATTTTATAACGTGTTATAAGCACTATTTTACGCTACACTTAGTAAAGTCTTAAAATTATAAGTAATCAATGATAAAACGCATCAATGAATGTGTCATTTCCGCGTGTGAGGGTTTATGAGTAACGATCTTGAATTTTTCCGTCATGAAGTTTTATCAGCTCTTGCAGAAGTGACAAACATCCGTGCTTGGGATACGTTAAGAATTAATATTCTTGGTAAATCTGGGAAATTGACGGCGCGCTTAAAGGCTTTGGGAGGGCTTGCTCCCGATGTACGTAAAGAGCAGGGTAAAGCCCTGAATCTTTTGCGTGATGAATTGACACACTGTTTTGAAGCACGGAAACGTGTTTTAGAAAAATTGGCTATAGAAGCTCGTTTGCAAGCCGAGCGTGTCGATGTGAGCTTACCTCCTCCGCCATGTTTGGTGGGAGAATTGTCCGGGACTATTCATCCTATTAACCGCACGACTGAAGAAATTAGCGTTATTTTTGGAGCTATGGGGTTTTCTGTGGCGGAAGGTCCCGATATTGAAACAGACTGGCATAATTTTTCGGCACTTAATACGCCTGATCATCATCCTGCCCGTACGGATCACGATACATTTTATTTACCCCAACAAACACCCGCACGGTCAACTTCTGAGCAAAATAACACACATTCTTTAGGTATGTGCCTTTTACGGACGCAAACGTCTGGCGTACAAATTCGCACTCTTTTATCGCAAGAGCCTCCGTTACGGATTATTGCGCCCGGGCGGGTTTATCGTGCCGATCACGATGCGACCCATTCCCCAATGTTTCATCAATGTGAGGGGTTGGTGATAGAACAAGGGATAACATTAAGCCATCTTAAAGGTTGCTTAACGGATTTTTTACGTGCGTTTTTTGATAGACCAAATCTACCTGTACGGTTTCGATCTTCTTATTTTCCGTTTACAGAGCCCTCTCTTGAGGTCGATATTGGCTGGTCTCGCAAAACAGGCGAAATTGGCAAAGGAGAGGGGTGGTTAGAAGTTTTGGGGGCAGGAATGGTGCATGTGCGCGTTCTTGCTAATTGTGGGCTTGATCCGCGCGTATGGCAAGGCTTTGCTTTTGGGATGGGGATTGAACGTTTGACGATGCTTAAAAATGGTATTTCAGATGTACGTTCTTTTTATGAGAATGATATTCGTTGGTTACGGCACTATGGGGCTAATCCGTTTGAGGCTGTCTTATAGCCCGTAGGAGAATAACAATGAAATTTACACTCTCGTGGCTTCGTGAACATTTAGAAACACATGCAACTCTTGACGATATTTGTACAACATTAAACCGTATTGGGATTGAGGTCGAAAAAGTTGAAAATAGAGGGGCAGCGCTTGAGCCATTTTTAACGGCACGTATTCTCACAGCTGCCCCGCATCCAAATGCGGATCGGTTACAGCTTTGTTCTGTTGACGCCGGACCGGGTTTTTCACCTGTGCAAGTTGTTTGTGGCGCCCCTAATGCACGGGCAGGGTTGGCGGTTATTTTTGCCCCTCCGGGCACTTATGTACCTGGTTTAGACATAACCATTAAAAAAGGGGTTATTCGAGGAGTAGAAAGCGGAGGTATGCTCTGCTCTTTGTGTGAACTTGGTTTAGGGGAAGAAAGTCAAGGGATTGCAGAATTACCAGAAGATACGCTTCCTGGTCAGTCTTACGCTGATTTTGCAGGGTTAGACGATGTTGTCATTGAAGTCGCTATTACCCCTAATCGAGGTGATGCTTTAGGGGTGCGAGGTATTGCGCGCGATCTTGCTGCCGCGGGGTTAGGCACATTACGCCCATGGATTAAAAGAACGGTTGAAGATCAATTTACTTCGCCTTTAACATGGGCAATTACTTATGATGAGGCATGCCCGTGGGTTTTAGGGCGTGTTGTACGGGGGGTGAAAAATGGTCCTAGCCCTGAATGGTTACGCAATCGTTTAGAAAGTGTCGGCTTGCGCCCTGTTTCAGCTTTAGTGGACATAACAAATTATTTTTGTTTTGACCTTGGGCGTCCTTTACACGTGTTTGATGCGCAGAAAATAAAGGGGACGTGTTTAACCATTGGTCGTGGTAACGGGCAAACATTACGCGCTCTTGATGGAAAAGATTACGCTCCCTCTGATAAAGATTGTGTGATTTCTGATGAAGCAGGCGTGCAATCTATTGCGGGTGTTATGGGGGGTGAGGCAACAAGTGTTGATGAAAACACCACAGAAGTTTTTATAGAGTGTGCATTATTTAATCCTGTTTCTATTGCAATGACGGTGCGGAGACTTGGTGTTTCCTCCGACTCAAGCTACCGTTTTGAGCGTGGTGTTGATCAGGCTCTTCCAATGAGTGCATTAGAAGCTGCAACCTGTATGATTGTGGAATTATGTGGTGGTGAGACAAGTGACGTTGTTTCTGCAGGGGCACAACCTCATTGGCAGCGTGAGGCGTCGCTTCGGTTTGAACGGCTTCAATCTTTCGGAGGGATAGATATACCCGATGATGAGAGTGTTACCGTGCTTGAAAAACTCGGTTTTGAAATCGCGGCACGTGATCATAAAACCGTGCACGTGCATGTTCCATCATGGCGTAATGATATTGCTCAAAAGCCCATTCTATCACAAGCAGAGGGACTTTCTGTAGAAAAAGCTGCCTGCGTGGCGGAGCCTGTGGCGTATATGGAGGCAGAAAATGACCTTATTGAGGAAATTTTACGGATTAAAGGAATAGAGTTCGTCCCTGTTATTTCCTTGCCGCCTTTGCCTTCCTCCTCTTATCATAGAGGGCTTCAAGGGGGAAAGGTAACAACGCTTGCACCTTATCAAGCAAAATTATCCTCTATTCGACGCTTATTAACGGCGCGCGGTTTAACGGAATCGGTTAGTTTTTCTTTTGTTGCCTCTGAAAGAGCTGAGCATTTTGGTGGTACGTCAGAACATTTGCGGCTTCTTAACCCCATAGCGTCAGACCTTAACCAAATGCGCCCAACCCCGCTTGTTTCTCTTATAGAAGTGGTGCGTCATAATAGTGCACGTGGGTGGGGCGATCTTGCTTTATTTGAAATAGGTCCTGCTTTTACAGACGAAGGACAACAGACAATCATTACAGGGGTTCGTTCGGGTTATACGCCGCGTTACCCGGGTGCATCAAGTGTTGCTGTTTCATTAGGGGCGGTTCAAGCTGACACGTTAGAGGTGTTGCGGCAATGGGGGATTAACCTTGAGGGTGTCATAACGTCAACAGGTGCGCCGAATTGGTATCACCCGGGTCGGTCTGGCGTATTAAGACAAGGGCAAAAAGGGAGCGTTTTAGCCCGTTTTGGAGAGTTACATCCTGCATTATTGCAAGACGAACACATTGAAGAGCCTGTTGTCGCGTTTGAAATTTTATGTGATTTCTTACCTGTTTCCAAAAACAAGAAAAAAATAGCCTTAAAATTGTCTTCTTTTCAACCTGTCAGACGGGATTTTGCTTTTATTGTATCGCAAGAAGTGCCCGCTGAAAATCTTTTACGCGCTGTAAAAGGGGCAGATCGGCAGTTGATTAGTGCTGTACGTTTGTTTGATGTGTATACAGGGGCACATGTGCCTGATGGGCATTGTTCTCTTGCGATAGAAGTAACACTTCAACCTATGGAGCGGAGTTTAACAGAGGCAGATCTTGAAACCGTTTCAGATCGGATTGTTGTCGCTGTTGAGAAAGCCACAGGGGCAAAATTACGGTCATAATGTGAAAAGATTTTGAGGGTTACTTCAAAAACACAAAATGAGATATTGCCACTTTTTGCTACATTTATCGGATAAACCAAATTTATTAAGAACGAAGCATAAAACACTTAACATAAAATTGGGCATAAAAAGGAGTATAGTGTTGTGGTCACGGGTCTAGCGGCTGTATTGCTCGTTATTGCGCTTCTCCTTGTGGTAGTGAGCGCTGTGCAGCCACTTGCCCGTATGTTAGAGCTCTCAGAAACAGTATTACTCGCTATTGTTGGGATTATTATCGGTTCATTAGCCGATTTTGGGTTACGGACCTCTTATGTTTCCGTTTTTGGTGGCATTGCGGAAACTTTATTAGATTTTCCTGTTAATAGTGAAGCATTTTTGCTGATTTTTTTGCCCGTTTTGGTCTTCCAATGTTCTTTAGCGATTGATGTGCGGCGTTTAATCCACGAAATAGCAACGGTGTTGTTAATGGCAGTAGTTGCCGTCGTGGTTTCAACGGCTATGATTGGTTTTACCCTATTTCCTTTTGCACAAATGTCTTTAGTGGTTTGTTTGTTGCTTGGTGCCATTGTGGCAACAACAGACCCTTCTGCAGTGGCGGGTATTTTTCGTGATATTGGAGCAGCAAGTCGCTTAACACGCCTTATTGAAGGCGAATCTTTGCTGAATGACGCCGCCGCGATTTCTATTTTCTCGCTTTTGTTACCCTCAATTACAGCGCATCGTCACCTCCATTTAGGAGAAGCGATCATCTCGTTTTTTGTGTCCTTTATCGGAGCTTTTATTGTGGGTATTGTGGTTGGTCGGATCACTTTATGGATTATGTCAATCATTAGGAGCTCTGCGGCAGAAATTACCCTTTCCGTTGCTTTACCTTATATTGTGTATATTATTTGTGATGAATTTTTGGATTTATCAGGTGTTGTGGCAACTGTAGCAAGTGGTTTGACATTATCATTTTACGGACCTTCTACAATTCGATTACAGACATGGTTATTTTTACAACAGCTTTGGCAACAGATTGTTTTTTGGGCAGGTTCTCTCGTGTTCGTTCTGACTTCTATGCTGATTCCCCATTTATTGATGGGAGTTACAGCTTGGGACTGTGTGCTTATTTTTGTAGCAAGTCTTGCGGGTATGGCGGCACGCGCTGTAGTTGTTTTTGGTTTATTACCTTTTTTAACACTATTTCGTCTTTCTCCTTCTGTACCTGTTCCATTCAAAATAACGATGGTTTGGGGCGGATTACGAGGGGCTATTACGCTTGCCCTTGCTCTTGCAGTAACAGAAAATGACAATGTTCCGACACCTGTTGCCCATTTTGTGGGGATTGTTGCAACGGGTTTTGTGCTGATTACATTGCTTGTTAATGGTACAACGTTACGTTCTTTAGTATTATTTCTTAAACTTGATCATCTTCCCTCTATTGATGAGGCAATGCGGCACCAAATTTTGGGGATTGGTTTGAGTAATGTGCACGATCGTGCACAAGAAGTGGCAGAACGATTAAATTTCCATCAAGAGGTAACACAGCCTATTTTGGATCAAATGCAGCGACGTTCTAATGAAGAAAAGGAAGTCAACGAATTTGATAAAGCGATAACCGATACCCAGCGGATTAGTTTAGCACTGATTGCTATTGCAAGTCAGGAACGTTCGCTTTTAATGGATTTGTTTCGTATGCAAGGTCTTTCTCGTCGTATGATAGAAGTCTTGCTTCGTTCTGCTGAATCCGCTATTGACGGGGCGCGGTTAAATGGACGGTTAGGATATGTTCGCGCTATGCGGCGTCGATTAAGTCCGTCATTTCGTTTTAAGGTCGCTCAGTGGTTTCATAGTTATTTGAACTTAGAACATCCGCTTATGCTCTGTATGGCTGAACGATTTGAAATGCTTATGGTTGCCCGTTTTGTTTCAACATCGTTAATGCGTTTTATGCATGAACGGCTTTCACCCACATTAGGTAGCCGTGTTGGTGAAATTGTTGAAGAGGTGTTATTACGTCAATCGAAACTCCTAGATGATGCACTAGCCACATTACGATTTCATTATAGGGGATATGCTGAAGCGCTTGAAAGCCGTATTTTTTACCAAATTGTTTTACGCCTTGAGGGGGAGGAATATAATACGCTTCTCGCTGAATCGTTAATTAGTGATGAACTAAACCGAGATCTCTTTAAGGACTTAGATCGTCGTAGCCAACGGGCAGAAAGGCGCTTAAGTTTTGATTTGCGGAGTGGTATTGATGATCATATTAACGCCGCTGCTGTTTTTAAGGGGGTTCCCAGAGCAGAATTACACGATTTAGCGATGACAACAACATTACGCTTTGCCGCCCCGCAAGAGATTATTAGCCGTAAAGGCAAGCGGATGCGTTATGTCTATTTTATTAGTGCAGGTGAGGTAGAAGTTCACGTTTCTGGGGTTGATCGTGTCTATAAAGAGGGTGATCTTTTAGGGGTACACGAAGTGCTTGATAATCAACCCTGTGCTGGAACAATACGCGCTGTTCGGTTTGGGCATTTTATGGCTATTAAGGTGTCACGTTTCCGAAGGCTTATTGAGGATTATCCGATTGTTATAGAAAATATTAAAGCCGCCCGAAAGGATGAAACGCCTAAAACTTCAGAAACAGAAGAAACCTCTTCTTCAACGCTTTTTTTGCAACATGAAAAATCTGATGAAAAACCCAATGAAAAGCCTAATAAACTCGTAGAGGAGGGTAAAAATACAGCCTTACTTACGCACCATAAAGACACAACAGACGATATTCACGACGATTCTAACAATAAAAATCCTTAAAAAAGAAAGATTTTTTATTGACTGAGAATAGAAAAGTGGTTACAAAAAAAAGAGGCATATACGTCTCTTGTTTTGTCTTGTAATGTGTTAAAAGCATTGTTTTAGGAGGTAAATACCATGAATGGTCTGTTAAAGCTCATAGCTGTTGTTACTCCTATTGTAGTAGCATTAATTGAAGCATCTGCTAATAAGAAGGAAAAATAACTCCTTAAAAAGAAAAAGCAGGGCTTAACACCCTGTTTTTTCTTTAATGTATTAGGAGGGCTTAAACAATAAAGAAAAAAGCATTAAAGCAATGCCTGTTCTTGACATTTTGTAAATTTTTGTGACAATACAAACCATTGCCGGGAACGTGGACAAAGTGGCTAGAATACTTGATGTGTTCAGTAATACACTTTGCGCCCGCTCCAATCCGTGGTGGATGGAGACTACCGGTTGTTTTTATGGCTAAAATATGCCGTTTTATGAAAGATTTAGGCGCATCATGAGTAAGCGCATTGCGAGTAAATATAAAATCAATCGCCGTTTAGGTGTTAATCTTTGGGGGCGTGAAAAGTCCCCTGTTAATCGTCGGGAATATGGACCAGGGCAACATGGTCAACGCCGTAAAAGCAAACCTTCCGATTATTCTGTGCAGTTAATGGCGAAGCAGAAATTAAAAGGTTATTACGGTAATATTACAGAAAAGCAATTCCGTCGTTATTATCAGGAAGCTGTGCGCCGTAGAGGGGATGCTTCTGAAAACCTCATCAATTTATTAGAGCGCCGTTTAGACGCTGTGGTTTATCGGATGAAATTTGCAGTAACACCTTTTGCAGCGCGTCAATTTGTAAGCCATGGTCATGTGCTTGTCAATGGTCGGAAAATGAATATTCCGTCTTATCTTATGCGCGATGGTGATGTGGTTGAAGTGCGTGAAAAATCTAAACAACTTGCCGTTGTTTTAGATGCAACACAATCTTCAGAGCGCGATGTGCCAGACTATATGGAAGTCGATCATCGTCAAATGAAAGGCACTTTTTTACGCGGACCACAGCTTGCCGATGTGCCGTATCCTGTGCAAATGGAACCAAATTTGGTGGTTGAGTTCTATTCACGTTAATTGTTTTATACAATGAGGTATAACGCCGAGTGGGGAGAACGATCTCTACTCGGCGTTTTTCCGTTTTTAATAAAACGGCAGTATTTGTAATTGATCATTTTGGAATAATCATCTGATGACACAAACGGCTGATTTGGAATTAGATAAAGAAATTACGCGCCGGCGTACTTTTGCCATTATTTCTCACCCTGACGCGGGGAAAACAACTTTAACGGAACGCATTTTACGTGTTGGTGGAGCCATTCAATTGGCTGGGAGTGTACGGGCTAAAGGAGAACGCCGGCGCACCCGGTCAGATTGGATGACAATAGAACGCGATCGTGGAATTTCTGTGGTCAGTTCGATGATGACTTTTGAGTATCGTGGGTGTGTTTTTAATTTGTTAGATACACCCGGACACGAAGACTTTTCTGAAGATACATATCGCACTTTAACAGCGGTTGACTCTGCCGTTATGGTGATTGACGCTGCAAAAGGGATTGAAGATCGTACACGTAAATTATTTGAAATTTGTCGTTTGCGTGATATTCCTATTGTAACATTTATCAATAAAATGGATCGTGAAGCACAAGATCCTTTTGCTTTATTAGATGAAATTGCCGATTCATTAGCGTTAGATACAACGCCTGCAACGTGGCCTGTAGGACGGGCGAGTACATTTATAGGAGTTTATAATCTTTTTCAGGAGATGTTAACGTTAAACAATGTAACCACTCTTACAAAAGAGGATAATCGTCTTGTACAAATGGAAGAAGAGCTTGAGCTTGCTAAAATGGCTTTGCCGCCTTTTGATCGCGCTTCTTTTGATGCGGGGCACCTCACACCTGTTTTTTTTGGCAGTGCTATGAAAGAAATCGGTGTGACGGAATTATTAGATGCTCTTGTGGCTTTTGGACCTTCTCCCCGTGCTTTAGAGACGGAAACACGGATCGTTCAGGCCCATGAACCAGCAATGACGGCACTTGTTTTCAAAATTCAAGCAAATATGGACCCGCACCATCGTGATCGTATTGCTTTTGCGCGTATTTGTTCCGGGAAACTGAGTCGCGGAATGAAACTCAAACAAACACGCACGGGTAAGACTTTTACAGTACATACGCCGCAATTTTTCTTTGCACAGGATAGGCATTTAGCAGAGGAAGCCTTTGCTGGCGATGTGGTGGGTATTCCTAATCATGGAACACTGCGGATAGGGGACACCTTGACAGAGGGGGAAGATATTTGCTTTGTAGGGGTTCCGCATTTTGCCCCTGAAATTTTGCGGCGTGTGCGTTTAGATGACGCTATGAAGGCAAAGAAATTAAGACAGGCCTTAGTGGAATTAGCAGAAGAGGGGATCGTGCAACTTTTTCACCCACAAGATGGATCATCGCCTATTGTTGGCGTTGTGGGTAGTCTTCAGCTTGATGTGCTTCAAGTCCGTTTACAGACAGAATATGGTGTGACAATAGGATTTGATTCAACGCCATTTTCTTTAGCACGATGGATAACAGGTCCACGGGAAAAAATTGAGGCTTTTACCTTAGCTAATCGTAGTGCTATAGCTGATGATTTAGTGGGTGATCCTGTTTTTTTAACAACGTCTTCTTTTATGATGAAACGTACAGAAGAGCAAAACCCCGATGTTCATTTTCACGATATTAAGCAAATTGGGACGACTATTGTATAGTAGTAATAAAATATCGTGAAAAACTAACATAATATAACAACGAACTGATTGAATAGGGTTGGTTTAAGAAAACGAGTACGCGAGGCAAGCAGTAAAAAAAGTGCATGCTATTAACAAACAGATTCCTGTTAAAAGCATGATAAGCTGAGTTAAAGTGTAACGTGAAGTTATACATTATCTTCGTGTGATAAACGGAACGGGCACGTTTAACGTAAGTTTTCTGTTTTTGAACTGGATGATTATAAAATAATGTGGAGGGGGATAGAATGCAACCTCTTTTTTGGGGTAGAAAGGTTTTTTAGGTAGATTTTCGTTTTCTCAAAATGACCCTAAGTTAGGCTGATTTATAGGACAACAAACAAAAAACACAGAAAAAGGGATAGTTGAAACTATCCCTTTCCTTTTTTTCTTATGTGCTATTACGTAAGTATTAGGCTAATGCCTGTGTCATAGCAGCTGTGAAATCTTTTGTTGTTGCATGACCACCGAGATCTTTCGTGCGTACTTTACCCGATGCAACAATGTCATCAATAGCAGTTTCTATACGATTAGCAAGATCATCACGTTTTACATGGCGCAACATCATGACCGCAGCAAGGAGGAGGGCGAGTGGGTTAGCAACGCCTTGTCCAGCAATATCGGGTGCAGAGCCATGGACGGCTTCAAAGATAGCGGCATGTTCACCGATATTAGCTCCCGGTGCCATACCAAGCCCACCGACAAGACCAGAAGTCAAATCAGAGAGAATATCACCAAAAAGGTTTGTGGTGACAATAACATCAAATTGTGCCGGGTTAATGACAAGTTTCATCGCACAAGCGTCAACGATGCAATCGTTAAATTCAACCTTTCCTTTATATTCTTCAGCGACTTTACGACCTTCCTCAAGGAAAAGACCCGTGAGCAATTTAAGAATATTGGCTTTGTGAACAACTGTAACCTTTTTACGGTTATGTTTGACAGCATAATCAAAAGCATATTTGATAATACGGCGACATTCTGTACGTGAAGTAAAGCCAGAAGCTAGTGCGATACCGTGACGATCATCCCCAACAGGGAGGTAATGTTCCATCGCAGCGTAATAACCTTCGAGATTTTCACGGAAAAGGACGAGGTCAACATTATCAAAACGCTGGCCATGAATAATGGTTTTCACGGGGCGGACATTAGCAAAAAGACCAAATTCCTGACGCATAGTAACGTTAATAGACTTAAAGCCACCCCCAACAGGTGTGGTCAACGGACCTTTAAGAGCAAGACCCGTGCGACGAATGCTCTCAATCGTTTTTGGAGGAAGAGGATCTTTAACCGCGTCTACGCCTGCCATACCAGCAAGTTGTTTATCCCATTCAAATGGGGCTTTGACGGCATCAAGAATGGCTATTACGGACTCAACAATTTCTGGACCAATACCATCACCAGGAATCAATGTGGCAGGAATTTTGTTGTGTGCTGTCATGTTGTAAAGCTCCTTTACAAAAAAAAGTTTGCATATATTCTACACCTATTTACTGCATGTTGCGATTCATAATTGCATAATTGTGAAAAATAATGTCAATTTTTACATTTTTACGTAAGCGTAAGAGGAGCACAGGCGTTCTGTAACCAATTTTTTGTCTCAGGGGGTAAGTGCGGTCCGATCGATGCCATAACACGGTCATGATATATATTAAGCGCTTGCAGGTTGTCTGCACCAAGAAGGGTAGGGTTGATGAGTTTTCTATCGAATGGAACAAGAGTCAGCGTTTCAAACTCTAAAAACTGACGATGAGATTCCGGTGAAAGAGCAGACGAAGAAGCAGGTTTGACAAGCATCAATGTTTCAAGGCGAATGCCGTAAGAATCGGGTTGATAAAAACCAGGTTCATTAGACAAAACCATGCCTTCTTCTAACATAGCGGTGTGAGGTGTTTTTGAAATTCGGGCGGGTCCCTCATGGACAGACAGAAAACTTCCTACACCGTGACCTGTGCCATGATCATAATCTAACCCTATTTCCCAAAGAGCAGCCCGAGCAAGAACATCAAGAGCAGAGCCTGAAGTGCCTACAGGGAAACGCGTTCGTGCTAAAGTAAGATTACCTTTAAGGACACGGGTAAAAATATTTTTAAGAGTGTCAGAAGGCGCTTCTGGTCCTGTCCAAAGAGTGCGTGTGACATCGGTTGTTCCTTGGCGATATTGTCCACCACTATCAATAAGATAGAGTTCGTTGGGTTCTAAAGTGCGATAATGGTGAGGGGTTGCATGGTAGTGAATAATCGCCCCATTAGGACCAGATCCTGAAATAGGAGGAAAAGAATCCTCCACATAATCACTTTGTTCTGCACGAAACGCCATGAGTTGCTCTGTCGCAGCGATTTCAGTTGTGTGATAATTTTTTGTTTCTAACCAATGTAAAAAACGGCAAAGGGCTATGCCGTCATAGAGATGGGCGCGGCGCATTCCCTCTTGTTCAATAGGATTTTTGTGGGCTTTGGCGATAAGACAGGGATCGGGGAAGTCAACTACATGCGCCCCATAATGTGTGAGGGTTTGATGAAACCAAACAGAATTGTGCGGATCAACGCCAATATTTTTATGGGCAAAACGTGCAAGCCTGCTTTCGAGTGTTCCTGGTGAAAAAATACGAACATCGTTTCCAAGCCATGTGCGTACATCGGGGGAGATTTTTTCTACAGGGAGAAAAAGATCGACAGAAGCGTTGGCATATAAAAGCGCAAAAGCCAGCACTACAGGGGTGCAAGGAATATCGTTTCCCCGAATGTTCAAAAGCCATGCAATAGAGGCGCTATCACTAATGATAGTTGCCTCTAATCCTTGATGAACAAGGTTTTGTGCAAGATGTTTTCGTTTCTTCTCAGAATTTTCTCCTGCATAATCTAATGGATGAATAAAAGCCGGCATCATAGGGGCTTTTGGACGTTGTGTCCAAAGTTTATCGATAAAATTATAAGGCGTTGGTACAAGTGTTATTGTGTTAATGGCTTTGTATGGAGCTAGATCTGCTGTACTTGTTAATCGTGGGTCATAACCAATAAGACTGTTTGTTGGAGCGTTGTGGGCCAACCATGTGGCGGGCGGTGTGTTGCCATTATGTAAACAATGCCAATAAGAAGTGTTCACTTGTTGTTGGAGTTGGGTTGTATAGCGTCCATCAGAAAAAATAGCAGCTTGATCGGTAAGGACAATAGCTGTGCCCGCACTGCCAGTAAAACCCGTTAGCCACGCGAGTCTACGCGTATAGTCAGGCGGATATTCGTTTTGATATTCGTCACTATGGGGAATAATAAGCCCATTGAGATTTTCATCTTTTAACAGAGCACGGAGAGAGGTCAGGCGCGTATCAGAAAGAGAAGTCATCATTGATTTAAAAAAATGAATGTTAGTGCGAGGTTTTAGGGGTACGGTTGAACTTGCGTATAATAAGGGTTGCCCATTCTCCCTCTTTTAAAAGACGCTCTAAAACAAGCCCGTGTTTACGATGCGCAGAAAGTACCATAGGCACTTGCGTTTGTAGGAGACCTGAAAGGATTGCTGTTCCATTATCAGCGAGGGCATAAGCAAGATTTTTGGCCATAAGACAAAGAGGACGGGCTAAAATATTCGCAAAAACGAGGTCAAAAGGCGCTTTATGGCGAAGAGCAGGGGTATGCCATCCATTACCTAAATGACAACTGATATGACGGTGTAATTTGTTGCGTCGTGTGTTTTGTTGGGTTGTAAGTACAGACCAAGGGTCAATATCTACGGCTAAAATAGGTTTGTGTAATAAAGCCGCGCTAGCCATGGCTAAAATACCCGTACCGCAGCCTATATCTAAAATGCGACAAGGACGTCGATAGGCAACGTATTCTAAGGCACGTAAACAACCACGGGTAGAGCCATGTTCACCAGAACCAAAAGCAACACCCGCATCAAGGGTGAGAACAATATGTGTCGGATCAGCGATAGGGGGTAAATGGGTACCGCGAATAATAAAACGTCGTCCAATTTTTTGTTCAGGAAATGTTTCATAAGTGCGAGCAAGCCACCCGTTAGCTTCTGTGATGGTACGTTCTAGAGGAGCGTGTTCACCGCTTGCAATGGCGGCTAACAATAAAGCAGTAGTGAGTTCATCATCTTGATAACCACAATTTTTAACTCCCTCAACGCGCCATAATGTTCCTTCCTGGTTAGCTTCAAAAATACCGATGGTGGTGCAGACGCGTCCAAGGGCATTTTCATAAAATTCTACAGCCGGTTCAGAAACTGTTACGGAAACTGTTTCAAGAAGTGTCGCATGGCGAAGAGAGCTTGTGGTCATGAGATCTTCTCAACATAAGAGGACATAATGCGTTTGGTACCCGCTGTTTCAAAAGCGACTTCAAGGTGTCCACGTTCAACGGAAGTTACAATACCTGCGCCAAAACGGGTGTGATGTACACAATCGCCTAATTGAAAAGGAGACGAACTTTGCGTTGTAACATTGTAATCAGAAATCCTGTTTTGTTGATTTTGTGGAGCGTTAAAATTGTTAAAACTATGGTTGAGCGTATAATAGGTAATATGTTCTTCTGGTAATTCCCTAAGAAATTGACTCGGTAGAGAATTTTGCCACTCTTTGTAAATACGACGACGATTGGCATGCAAAACTGTTACTTGTTTACGTGCGCGTGTAATACCAACATAGGCAAGTCTTCGTTCTTCTTCTAAAGCTTTAGTCTCGCTTCTATCAAGTGCATGTTGAGAAGGAAAAATTCCTTCTTCCCATCCAGGTAAAAAAACAATATCAAATTCTAATCCTTTAGCCCGATGAAGAGTCATAATAGATATATGTTCTTCTTGGTTGGGGTTGTTAGGGTTATCTTTCTCTGTAACAAGGGCAACATGCTCAAGAAATGTTTCAATATCTGTGAAGTCTTTGATGGCATGGAGAAGTTCCATAATATTATCAAGGCGTCCCTCTGCTTCTAGAGAACGATCCTGACGCCACATTTCAAGATAACCACTTGTTTCTAACAAATAGTCAACCGCAGCGATATGCTTTTTGTTGGGTAAGAGATCGCGTGTATCGGAAAAGACTTTCATCAAATCGCGTATTTGTTCAGCACTTCGTCCTTTTAGGGTACCGTTATTAAGCATATGGGGAATAGCTATAGTGAGCGGAACATTCATAGTACGGGCTGTTGTACGTATTTTTTGCAATGTTGAAGCTCCTATCCCTCGTTTAGGGACATTAACAATACGCTCAAAAGCGAGATCATCGGCAGGTTGTGTCAAAACACGGAGATAGGCTAAAACGTCACGAATTTCTGCCCGTTCGTAAAAACGAGTGCCACCAATAATTCGATAGGGAAGACCTATTTGAAAAAGTTGTTCTTCAAAATTACGCGTTTGAAAACCTGCTCGCACGAGAATTGCCATTTCTGCTAAAGAAAAGCCTTGTTCACGAAGAAGAGTGATTTTATTGCCAATAAATTGGGCTTCTGTGTCTGAGTCGTAAACATTGACAATAGCGAGTTTTTCACCAGAAGCATCTGACAGACCAGAATGTAAAGTTTTGCCTAGACGTTCGCTATTATGAGCTATAAGTTCCGCAGCCGCCCCGAGAATATGAGAGGTTGAGCGATAATTACGCTCTAGACGGATAATTTTCGCATTAGGAAAATCTTTTTCAAAGCGAAGAATATTTTCAACCTCGGCACCGCGCCATGCATAAATAGACTGGTCATCATCACCGACACAACAAATATTGGTTTGTTCATTTTGGCGATGGGCAAGAAGGCGTAGCCAAAGATATTGGATCGTGTTAGTATCTTGATATTCATCAACCAAAATATAACGAAAAAGGCGGTGGTATTGTGCTAAAATATCAGGGTTTAATCGCAATATTTCTGTGACATGGAGCATCAGATCGCCAAAATCACAGGCATTTAATTGAGATAAACGGGTTTGATAGGCTTCATAAATGGCGCGTGCATGACCATCAGCGAAGTTTGTATCTTCGGTAGGCGTTATTTGTTGAGGGGTGAGCCCACGGTCTTTCCAACGTTGGATTTCACCTAAAAGCCCTTGGATGGACCAACGCTTGGTATCAATGCGCCAAGGTTCGATCACTTGCTTAAGCAAGCGTATTTGGTCGTCTGTATCAAGGATTGTAAAATTTTTTGTAAGACCGACATAATCAGCATGACGGCGCAGCATACGGGCACACAGGGTATGAAACGTACCGAGCCATAAATTTCCAACTTGCATACCAAGCAAGTTTTCAACACGCTTATGCATTTCGTACGCGGCTTTATTGGTAAAAGTCACAGCGAGAATTTGCCACGGTTTGGCGCGGTTGGTGAGAAGAATATGGGCAAAACGTGTTGTGAGGACTCGGGTTTTCCCTGTGCCTGCTCCTGCAAGAATGAGTAAAGGTCCTTCTGTGGTTTCAACGGCTAAGCGTTGTTCCGGGTTGAGAGAGGCTAGATAATCTTGAGGAGGGAGTGGTGTTTCCATTGAAAAATCGGTTCTAAAAAAACAGTCGTCGTTAAGGTTTTTGGTTTGATTGACTGAAATAATAAAGAGGATTAGAATTTAGTAAACAATTAAAGTTAATGGAGTTTGTACAATGACACTAACGTCTGAAGAGCAACAGAGTCAAAAGAGTATATGAAGCCAATACTAAGTCTTATAAAGGTGTTATAAAGCAAAAACCAAATATTCGTTGATGTTTTAAATAATCTTTGTGAATATTTAAAAAATAGCGAAGAAGAAAGTGTATCCAAGAGGGAAAAAACGTAGATCAGGCGTTAAAGCGTATCGTAGGGAATGAATTTCCTCTAACTGTTTGTGAATATGCAATAGAAATAAAATAGCGCACGCTTAGCGTGCAGGGGGGGGATCCCCCTCATACCCCCCTTTTTTTGCTCTTGAAAGCAAAAGACAGAACGGAATTAAAAACTAATACCCCTCTAAAACCAATATAGACGTGTCAGGAATGGCTTTTATGGGGTCTGGGTATAATTGGGGTAAGGTCTTATCGTTGCTCTAGGAGCTTTTTTTGTGGTATTTTAAGGCATGAGTGTTATAGTCGGCTTCAGCCCTGCATTGAAAACAGTGCAGGGCTTTAGTTTCTCGTTCAAACAACACTGACGATTTGAGTATGTATCTCGACTTTAAGCGCCCGTTTAATCGCCGCAATGATCGCAGAAATGCTGCTCATGGTCGGATTTGCTCTCTGAATTTCCTCACCAACTACCTCAAAACCAATCATAGCGTCCGCAAGCTCACACAAAATTGACTGCGCCGTATCAGCCTCCCCATTGATAAACAAGGTAATAGCTTCGTCCAAAAGCGCCCGCGCAAATACAGGATCGCTCTTTATACGCTCCGCTACAGTCTCGCTAAAATCACGGGTCAGCAGTACCATGTCTCACTTTACTTTCTTGAGCGCAGCATTACGGCGCTTGTAGTCTTCAAATTGCCTTAAAACAACATTCGCCCCCAATACTTGATACCTATCTTGAGCGTTTGATCGCGAAAAGAAAAATCCGCCTCGTTTACGAAATCATCGATGAAGAAATCGTTAAAGATATGGCGACCAAGCAGGAAGCAACAGAGAAAAAACTCGCCTCTTTAGAGCAGGAACTCGAAGCCGTTAAGCAGAGGTTTACAGATCTCGAAACACAAACTAAACAAGCACCAAGCAAAACAGAAAAACCAAAACAAAGAAAACTTATCGATTAGTTAGGAAGGACTAAAAAATTTAGCCCCACATTTTTTCAGAAGAGCAGTGAAGCGTGTGATAATGCTTTCCGTCTTTTCTTAATTTGGGATCATATTCAAAAGCGGAAGACGATACTGTGCTTGTAGTGTTATGAGTTGGATATCACGGTCTTTTGATGTCCAGAAATAAGAAACCAATTCTTTCCAAAC
>JAFVHT010000058.1 GCA_017474285.1 Acetobacter sp. | reverse complement strand
TAAAGTGAAATACCATAAACAACCATCCAAAAGAATGTCAATAAAGAGGTCACTAAAAACAAAACCAACGAGAAAATAGTAAAAATCATCGACCGTCGAGCCCGTTCTTTTTGCAAAATGGGATTTATTTCTGGCATTGTTTCTTTCCTTTAATCCTTTTTTCTTTGAAATTTTGAAATCTGAACTTTTCTATCATAAATAGCGCGCTGATCATAATTATCTTTTTAAGGATTTCTCACTATATCCCTTTTTGGATCATCGTTAAAATCGCTGTGCCATATCGCGCGAGTTTGACTTTCCCTACCCCACGAATAAGGCATAATTCTTCGGCTGTTTGAGGTTTTTCTAGGGCGATCTCTCGCAAAACGGTATCATGAAAAACCTGATAAGGGGGTATTTCCTGCTCTTTTGCCTCCTCTTTGCGCCATTGTTTTAATGCGTTAAACAATTTAAGCGCCTCTTCTGATAAAATCTCATCAGAATTATTCTGATAGAGGGGTTTTTCACATTTTCCGCGCTCATTACCCTTATAAGATAAGGACGCGGTGGCTATGCTTTGCGCCCGCCTTAAAAACCTTAAAGGCGAACGGCAACGATCACAATGCCCGCAGGGTTTGGGATAAACCTCACCAAAACAATGGAGCAACGCTTGCATACGGCATCCTTTTGTTTTGACAAAATCGACCATCGCTTCTGCACGGCGGTAGAGAACATTTTTTTGCTGTTCAGACACTTGTGCATTTTCAATCCAATAATAGATGCGGCTTATATCGCGTTCCCCACAAAGCATGACAGCTTCCGAAGGAAAACCGTCACGCCCTGCGCGCCCTATTTGTTGGTAATACGCCTCAGGCGACGAAGGCATATCTAAATGCACAACAGAACGCACATCAGCCCGATCAATCCCCATACCGAAAGCTATTGTTGCCACAACCACCAAAGGCTCACCCGAACGAAAACGGATTAAAGCCGCTTTTCTTTCTTGTGCAGAAAGCCCCGCATGATAAGGCAAAACAGTCATATCCCCATTTTCCCTTAAAAAAGCCTTTATTTTTTCAGTTTTAGCGCGGCTAGCACAATAAACAATATGAGCAGCATTTGGATAACGCTTCATAAAGGTTAAAAATTGCTGCATTTCTGCTGTTTTATGCCAATCGGACTTATGCCACGCTACCCCTTTTTGCCAAATAGCAATATTCAAATTTGCTCTATAAAAACTTGAAGCCAACATTTTAGCATTCGGCATATCTAACGCGTGTATAATATCTTTGCGCGTGTCTTCATCGGCAGTTGCCGTTAGGGCTATACGGGGCACGTTAGGAAAATGAAAAGACAAGGCTTTTAAGCCGCGATATTCAGGTCTAAAATCGTGCCCCCATGTCGCAATACAATGCGCTTCATCAATGGCAATCATCGAAAGGGGTATGCGTTTTAATCTCTCCAACGTTCCTGAAGAAAGGAGTCGTTCGGGAGAGATATAAAGTAAATCAACACGCCCATTGAATAAATCAGAACGAATTTGTAAAGCGTCTGTGCTATCTAAATCCGAGTGAAGTGCGGCGGCGTTAATACCGCGTTGGCGTAAATACGCTACCTGATCGTCCATTAACGCAATAAGGGGAGACACAACTAACCCCATCCCCGCACGACACAAAGCGGGCACTTGATAACACAGGCTTTTTCCTCCACCTGTCGGCATTAAAATAAGGAGATCTTGCCCCGCCATGACGTCATAAACCGCTTTGGCTTGCAAAGAACGGAAAGTCTGCAACCCAAAAACCTGCTGAATGATTTCCTCAGGCGTTTTTTCCACAAATCGGTTATAAAGGCGGTTATCAACAAGGCGCGAAGAAGCGTGATGATAAAACGTATCAACGGGATACATTTGTGCTTCTATTGTCAAAATTTCTTTATCCATTATTGTAACGCATAATTTGCAGCACCCTTATGCTCTTAAAAAGAGGATTTTTTGGGTTTTCATATGTTCTTTTAGCCTCATGACACAATACATGATGAGACATTTTTCATACCATAAATATAACGCGAAACATAAGGCGCACGCCTTGTCTCATTATGTGTCATTATATCGTATTGTTTTAACGCCTCTTATTACCACTCATCATGCCAAAGGTCTATAATGGCTCTTCCTCCGCTTCTTCATGTCCAAGATGTTTCATTAAGTTTTGGTGGTCAACCTCTCCTTACAAAGGTGGATTTACGTATTAGCAAAGGCGAGCGCCTCTGCCTTGTTGGGCGTAATGGGTCTGGTAAATCAACACTTCTCAAAATTGCTGCTGGTCTTCTTCAACCTGATTCTGGGCGTGTTTTTTTACAACCCGGTACCTCTCTTTACTATTTACCGCAAGAACCTTCACTTTGCGCCCATGCGACAACCGCCGATTACGCACAGGCACAAATCTCCGACTCCACTATGGCGTGGCGTGCCACTACCATGCTTGAAGCTCTGGGACTGACAGGCAAAGAATCGACACAACATCTTTCAGGCGGTGAGGCGCGACGTTGTGCACTTGCAGGCGCATTAGCCGCTGCTCCCGATATTCTTTTATTAGATGAGCCAACAAATCACCTTGATATGCCCACGATTGAGTGGTTAGAGCGCGAATTATTAAGTTTAGGCATTACTCTTGTGATGATTAGCCATGATCGCCGTTTTCTTTCAACGTTATCGCAGGCGGTACTCTGGCTTGATCGAGGTGTTACACACTTCCTCAACAAAAATTTTAACCATTTTGAAGCATGGCAAGAAGAGGTTCACACTCAAGAAGAAAGAGACGCTCATAAACGTGACCGCCTTATTGCCCGTGAAGAGGATTGGATGCGGTACGGCATTACAGCCCGCAGAAAACGCAATATACGCAGGGTTAAAGAACTCGCCGCTTTGCGGGCTGCACGTCGTGAGACACTTAACGCTGTAGGCACAGTAGCCCTCACTACTACCACTTCTAGTGTCTCAAGTCGTCTTGTTTCGGTTGCTGAAAATGTCAGCAAATCTTGGGGTGAACGAGTTATTGTTCGTAATTTCACTTTACGGCTTTTACGTGGCGATCGGCTTGGGATTATCGGCGCTAATGGCGCAGGAAGAACAACCCTCCTCCGTCTCATTACTGGACAGGACCAACCAGATCAGGGCAGTGTGACATTAGGTCCTTCTCTTCAGAGTGTTACGCTTGATCAACAACGCCGCACACTCAATCCAGAATGGAGTCTTGTTGACACGCTCACAGACAAAAGTAGTGACTATGTGCAAATCGGCACAGAAAAACGCCATGTTTTTAGTTATATGAAAGATTTTCTTTTCCGTCCTGAACAGGCGTGCACCCCTGTTGGTGCGCTTTCTGGTGGTGAACGTGGGCGCCTTGCGCTCGCTTGTGCTTTGCTCAAGCCATCAAACTTAATTGTCCTAGATGAACCAACCAATGATCTTGATTTAGAAACGCTTGACGTCTTACAAGAACGGCTTTCTACTTATCAAGGTACTGTTGTGCTTGTCAGCCACGATCGTGATTTTCTTGATCGTATTGTGACCTCTATTCTTGTTCCTGAAGATGACGGACATTGGGTTGAATATGCGGGTGGCTATTCCGATATGCTTGCGCAACGCCGCCAACACAACCTCAATAACGCGCCACTTGTTCAAACAACGCGCGACTTAAAGAATCGCTCCAAAACACCAGAAAACACGCCACTCAAAACGGGTGCCAAAAAACTAAGCTATAAAGAACAACACCTTTTAGATAAGCTCCCCGCTGAAATAGAAAAAACAGAAACAACCATCGCCACCCTCCGTGAAAAACTGCTCAATCCTGATTTATATACGCAAAACCCCATGGTGTTTGAACAAATCACAACAGACCTTCAAAAGGCTGAACATTATCTTGCCGAATGTGAAGAACGCTGGCTTGAGTTGGAAATCAAACGCGAAAGTCTTCGTTCAAACACATAAAAATATATTGCCTCCCGTCGCATCCAGAACCTAAAAAATGGCGACGGAGAGTAAATGCTCAATCTTATCTCCACTTTAACTCTCTATTCCCTTTCTTTACTCAAAATTATGATATTAAAAATGTTGTCATGATCTGTCATGAGGGGGGGGGGGGAGAATTGTTAAAGTAATAAAATAAATTACTAAAAGTGAAGCCATAAACTATCAATAACAAAAAAACAGCCCATTACTGCGAGCCCCATTACTACGAACAGGGTGAATAGCAACAAGGTTAAGACTATGCTTATTTTTTTAACATCTATTCTTGATTTAATAAAACTAGATAAAACTAGAAACAGCAGAAGAGAAAATTAAAAGGGAAATTGAAAAGAAAGTTCACATTTTTTACTCTTTTGCTTTGCTATCTGTTTTATCTGTCTCGCTGTTTTTTCTATTGGTGTTTGCAAACGTTCTGCTAATAAAAATAGTTCTTTTTCTATTACTTTTTGTATTTTTTTGGAATCCTTGCGCCTTTTTCCTTTAGAATCCTTAATTTTTTGCTAAAACCACCCTACCCCTATTAAAAATATCACTAATATTAGATTAAAAAAGGCGTGATATAGAAAATCGTTCCAAAACAACAGAAAACACATCTCTTAAAACAGGTGCCAAAGAATAAGCTATAAAGCCCTTCCTCCGTTGCAAATGGATTTTTTCCGTTTTAAGGATCAAATCAGGTTAGTTTTTAACGCTAGCTTTTTGATTCTTATCTTTGTCTTGTTCCCTTTTTTCTTAAAAAAAAATTACGCTCCTTTTCTTTCGTGACATTACTCTTCTTTTTGACCGGCGCGTTCGGCTGTGAACACATCCCAATATAAAAACGCTAAAAAAGGCACTGGTAATAAAAAAGGATATGTGTTTTGTGTGGCTAAAATAACCGCGCCAAGCATAACCCCGATCAAAAACGAAAACCACGAAAGCGTGGGTAAAAGAATACTCCCCGCTAAAGGAAGAGGCATTTTTTCAGGCAACAAACGAGAGGCAATAACACCTGCCACACCAGAAGCAGCTTTGAGTAAATTCGTTGTAACAACAATCGTCGGCATGGGCGTGCCTGAAAATCTTGTAAAAGCAGCACCCTGAATCGCTAAAAGAGCAGGAAGAATAATTAACTCTCCTACATAACGCCAATAAAAAGAGCCATAAGCGAGTTGAGCAAACAGCATTAAAACAATCGCAAGCCCAATGACATAAAGAGAAGAGCATAACAATCGTATAAGGCTTGCGAGAATAGCCATGCCCAAAAATATGATAAGAACACTCATGCGCAACAACGCATGTTGCCAATGACCGTCGATGAACAACGCCCCCATATGCGTTGTATTACCCGTCATCGCCCCTGCAAAGATACCGCCGAGATCAACAAAACTGAGTGCGTCAATATAGCCGGCAACAAGTCCCAAAATAACAACGCGTCTAGCAGAAATCCGAACAGGGAGAACAGATAAACGGCTTACAATGTTGCTCAAGACGACGCGTTTTCCCATAAAATATTATGGAGTGTATTTTTTATAGGAATTATCAAGAAAAATGGCGTCCCGTACGGGATTCGAACCCGTGTTGCCGCCGTGAGAGGGCGATGTCCTAGGCCTCTAGACGAACGAGACACATACAAATAAGACCTACCCTTTTTTAAACAAAATATGCCAAGAAGACAAGTCTCTTTACAGGACTCCATAAGTTTCGTCACTTTATTTACGAAACTATTATTCAAAAACCACCTAAAAAAACGCCCAAAAATGCCTAAGATAAAATGTCACCCTAGGCGTTTTTATTGTTTTACGTATTATGGGCTTTCATATTGGCTACTGACCAAACGTGTTATGGTATGGGCGCGTAAAGCCTCTGGACCACCTTCAGTGCCATAGCCTGAGTCTTTCATTCCGCCAAAAGGTATTTCAGGCAAACCAAGACCATGATGATTCACAGCAACCATACCCGCCTCTATTTTTTCACCCAATAGGCGCCCTGTCCGCTCACACCGCGTATAGACATACGCTGCCAAGCCATAAGCTAAACGATTAGCCTCTTTTATCGCATCAGCTATATCGGTAAATTGGTCAATAATCGCCACAGGTCCAAAAGGCTCTTCCTGCATCAAAAGCATATCGACAGTTGGATTAAATACCAATGTTGGCGAGAAGAAAAACCCTTGTGTCGGCATCGGTATTTTAGGACGCCACACATCAGCCCCTTTCTTTTGGGCATCTTCTATTAGCTCCGTCAAGGCTTTAACACGACGTTCACTCACAAGCGGACCCACAGTGACCCCATCCTCTAACCCATCGCCAATTTTAAGGGCACTGATTTGTGCTTTAAACTTTCCGATAAAAGCAGGCGCTATATCTTTGTGAAGCAAAAACCGCGTAGGCGAAGTACAGGCTTGTCCGGCATTACGAAATTTAGAAGCACATAAACGTTCCGCCGCCATATCTAAATCAGCATCATGACAAATAATAACAGGCGCATGCCCCCCTAATTCCATAATCACCGATTTCATATGCGCACCCGCTAATGCCGCGAGTTGCTTACCAACAACCGTAGAGCCTGTAAAGGACACTTTACGTATTACAGGGTGAGGGATAAGATATTCCGAAATTTCCGCAGGATTACCATAAAGAAGTGAAATTGTCCCCGCCGGCACACCCGCATCACAGAAACAACGTATAAATTCAGCGGGTGAAGCAGGCGTATCCTCTGGCGCTTTGACAATAACAGCACACCCTGCCCCTAAAGCGGCTCCAAGTTTACGGGCAATTTGGTTAATAGGAAAATTCCACGGTGTAAAAGCGGCAACAACCCCCACCGGTTGGTGTAACACACGTTGTTCAAGATGCGGAAAACGGGCGGGAATGATTTCAGCGTTTAAACGTCGCCCTTGCTCGGCAAAATATTCAATACCCTCTGCCGCTGCTATGATCTCACCAATAGCCTGCTCAAGGGGTTTTCCCTCTTCACGAGTCATAATTTCAGCAATAGTGCGTGATCGTTCACGCAAAAGCAACGCAGCACGGCGCATCAGGGCACAACGATCCCATACTGTCAGATTCCGCCATGCTTCAAAACCGATTTCTGCCCCTTTTACCGTTTCTTCCATATCGGATTTTGTAGCATGGGCAACAGAACCGATGCTTTTTCCCGTTGTTGGATCAACGATATCTAATGTGCGCCGATCACTCGCATCACGCCACTGACCTGCAATTAAAAGCTGTGTATTGATGATATTAGACATTTTATACCCCCCCCCCCGTATATAGCGGGGAATATGGTGTTAAAAACGGTAATCTTATAAGGTGCTTAACCAAAAACTACCGCTTTATTTTACCTCTTGTTTTCTTTTATTGTATAATTCGCGCTTTACACTAACAATACAAAGAACACTAAAAAATATGATATCTTTTTCTAAGTTCTTCCCTTCTTTTTCCTTGCGTTTTTTTTGTGAGCAGAGTATATAACAAAATGATTAGGGAGAGGGATAATGATTATGAAATGTTAAAGCTTTATTCCAGACAATTTTCTCTCTCTAAACTTTTTACTTATTTTATCGCTTTTTATCGCTCAATATCTCGCCAATCCCTTTACAACAAAAAAGAAAATATGTGATGACACACTTTCATATTAAAGAAGCAACTGTTCCTCTTGATAAAGCAAGAGCCCTTGAGTCTTATAAAGTAAAGACTCCTTATCTACGATGAAATTATTCGCAAGTTCGGTAATGAAACAGACTTAAAACTTAAGCAACAAGTCGCAAAGGCTTTGGTTAAGAAAGGTAATGCTCTTTATTACCTTGATCGTGACGAAGAAAGACTTCCTGTTTGTGACGAAGTTATCCGTCGCTTTGGCAATGAAACTGACATAGAGCGTAAACGACAAGTTGCAGAGGCTTTGGATTGGAAATGTGATTTTCTTCATTACCTTGATCGTGAGGAAGAAGCACTTCTTGTTTGTAACGAAATTATTCGTAAGTTTGGAGATGAAACCGGTTCAGATCTTGAAGAATGGGTAGAAAAAGCAAAACGCAACAAAGAATTATACACAGAAAAGGAAACAACCACTCTTCTCGATAAAGCAAAAGCTCTTGAGTCTGATGAGGAAAAACTATCTATCTACGATGAAATTATTCGTCGGTTCGGAAATGAAACAGACTTAAAACTTAAACGAAAAATCGTATGGGCTTTGTTTGAAAAAGGTGATACTCTTTATAAGCTTAAACGTCACGAAGAAATACCTCCTGTTTGTGACGAAGTTATCCGTCGGTTTGGTAACGAAACAGACATAGAGCTTAAGCAATTAGTCGCAGAAGCTTTGTATTGGCAAGGGGAAATCTTTTTTGCTCTTAAGCGTTACAGAGAATCTCTTATGGGGTTTAATGAAATTATTCATCAGTTTAGTAATGAAACAGATCTCGAACTTAAGCAAAGAGTGGCTTATGCCTTATTGGCTAAAGTAAGTCTTCTTGCTCTCCTTGAACGCTTTGATGAAGTACTTCCTATATGTCGTCAACTCATCAGTAAATTTGGAAATGAGACTGATCCAGAAATTAAAAAATGGGTTTCTGAAGCAAGAAAAATTATTGCTTTAGATGAAGAGGAGGGAGGGGTTCCTTGCCCCCATTGTAGTTCCCACCATACAGCAAATTTAGGTTATGGAGAAGCGTTTGGAACAGGTGCAGGTATGGGTTATGGTGTCGGAAAAACACTTTTTGGGATCGGCAGCGGTGCTACGCTTGGTGCAACGATAGGCAGTGCTATTCTTCCCGGGGTTGGCACTGCTATCGGTGGGTTTGCTGGTAAAATAATAGGTGGGTATATGGCAACACAAGATTATGCTGAAACTGGTGGAAAAATAGGTAAAGTGCTTGATGATGCGGTAGATTCTCACATCTGTTATAACTGTGGCCACCGTTTTTAAGTAGTTTCAAGTATTTTTAATGAGGTTTTTTTCTAGTTTTTGAGCGAAGTTTTTTAGGAGAGTGGAGTTGTTGACATTAACACTCAGAATTTAGTGACAGCAAGTGGCATTGCTTGAGCCGATCACATGCAATACACGGGGGAACAGAATGCTTACGGAGGGTCCTACGAGGTTTTTTATTGAGTTTTGTTGCGGGCGAGGTTTTTTAGACGAGAAGGTTGCCACAACGAGATGCCCTAAAATACTTGATGCGACGAACCTGCCGCTCGGGCGCGTTCTATTTGTATTTGTATAAAAATGAAATGCGCTTAT
>JAFVHT010000057.1 GCA_017474285.1 Acetobacter sp. | reverse complement strand
TATATTTAATATTTAATATTTATATTTTTAATATTTTTATTTTTATATGGTTGTTTTGAACGACATCTACTCCTATTTCCCTCATCTATCCAAAAATTCTTTCGTATTGAATATCTAACGCTTTAAGATATTGGCGGCTATCCATAGCGGCCTCTAACATTTCCTCCGTAATACGTCCAGCAATATCAGGGTCTGCAAGGAGATTTTCTCGGAACGAACGCCCTTCTGACGTTTCAAGTTTTGTCCATGTTTCCATAGCGTTACGCTGTACGATACGATAAGCCTCTTCTCGAGAAAGCCCAGCGTTGACTAACGCCAAAAGCACTTCCCCCGAATGGACAACACCACCCAATTTTTCAATATTTGCCGCCATTTGTTTAGGGTAAATCACTAATCTATCGATCAGACCCGATAAACGTACGAGAGCAAAATCAAGCCCAATTGTCGCATCTGGGCAAATATTACGTTCGACAGAAGAATGGCTAATATCGCGCTCATGCCATAAAGCGACATTTTCAAGCGCGGGAATTACAGAGGAGCGCACTAAACGGGCTAATCCCGTTAAATTTTCTGTCAACACAGGGTTCCGCTTATGCGGCATAGCGGAAGAGCCTTTTTGCCCAGGATGAAAAAATTCCTCTACCTCACGCACTTCAGAACGTTGCAAATGACGTACTTCTGTAGCTAAACGTTCAATACTGCTTGCAATAACGGCCAAAGTGCAGAAAAAAGCAGCATGTCTATCACGAGGAATCACTTGCGTTGAAACCATTTCAGGTTTTAAGCCCAAGCGTTCCGCTACATAAATCTCGACACGCGGGTCAAGATGGGCGTAGGTACCGACCGCCCCAGAAATGGCACAAGTTGCAATTTCTTGCCGTGCAGCCACAAGACGCTGACGATTACGCGCAAACTCCGCATAATGTCCTGCGAGCTTCAGACCAAAAGAGGTAGGTTCAGCATGGATTCCATGACTACGCCCAATAGTGAGTGTTTCTTTATGTTCAAAAGCGCGTTTTTTAAGGGCTTCAAGAACGCCGTCTAAATCTTGTAAAAGCAGATCTGTTGCCTGCACAAGCTGCACTGATAAACTTGTGTCAAGAATATCAGAAGAGGTCATGCCTAAATGGACAAAACGACTCTCTGGTCCAATTTTTTCTGCTAACCATGTCAGAAAAGCAATCACATCATGCCGTGTTTCTGCCTCAATATCGTTAATGCGGTTTATATCCGTCTCAGAAAAGGTAGCCATAGCCCGCTCCCCCTTCTCGCGTACGGCGTGTGCCACCTCTTTCGGAATAAGACCATATTCCGCCATTCCTTCACACGCTAAAGCCTCAATATGAAACCAAATACGATAACGGTTTTCTAATGACCATATCGCCGCCATAGCTGGGCGGGTATAGCGTGGCACCATACAAAAAATCCTTTTCTTCTAAACTCTCTCTAAATTTTACACATCATGTATAGATATCACAAATATTATTGACATACGTCAATTACCCTTTGCAACACACCACATAACTCTACAATGTTATAGCAAAACGCCACCAAAAACAAAAACATGTCATAAAGTTGTTTTAAATAAACTTGATAAACTTAATAAACTTGAAAAAGACACAAAATTTGTATCATGTATAAACTTTGTCATGTATAAAATACTCTAACATTCTGGGACTCTCGTGTTACATTTTTTCGAAGGACAGACGCTCTCCGCTTTAACTGCATTTGTACAAGTGGTTTTTATTGACTTAACCCTTGCCGGAGATAACGCCGTCGTCATTGGTCTTGCTGTGAGAAATCTTTCTTCTCAGCAGAAACAAAAAGCGATTATGGCTGGCGTAAGCCTTGCCGCTATTATTCGTATTCTTTTAGCTCTTATTGCTACACGTTTATTAACGATTATCGGGCTTACTCTTACAGGTGGCTTGCTCTTACTCTGGATCTGTTGGCGTATGTATAGAGAAATACGGCATAACACGGTCGAAACTTCTTTTTCTGAAGAAAATATCCATCCCCAACAAGGAGACTTAAAAACAGCTATTTTAAGAATACTTATTGCTGATATTTCTATGAGTCTTGACAATGTTCTCGCGGTCGCTGGCGCTGCCCATAAACAACCGGTTATTCTTGTTTTAGGGCTTGCCTTATCCGTTATCCTTATGAGCATAGCCGCAACACTTATTGCGGGTCTATTAGAACGTTATAAATGGATTTCTTGGGTTGGGCTTCTTATTATTTTTGGTGTTGCTGTTAAATTGATTATACAAGGCAGCCATGAAGTTATACAAAAATTTTATATTTTATAGCTTAATTTCATAACGACAGAAACGACACTTTAAAAAATTAAAGGCTATGCTTGAAAAGCTCCCTGATAGTGAGAAAAAAGCTTTTAACAGCTTCGAGGTTCCTCAACATAAAACGAACTCTTTAGGTAGCTTATAGCGCTGGTTTGCGCTTGTGTTTCTTTTCTTCTGTTATTTACTT
>JAFVHT010000056.1 GCA_017474285.1 Acetobacter sp. | reverse complement strand
TTACCAGAGACTTACGTTATTTTTATTACAGAGCGCGATATTTTCGAGGCGGGAAAAGCGTTGTATCATATTCGTAGAAAGATAGAAGAACTTGAGTGCGCGTCTTTTGGTGATGAGTCGCATATTATTTACGTTAATGGAGCACGACGTGATAACACGCCTTTAGGGAAGTTGATGCAAGATTTTTTTGAGCCCGATGCGGAGAAAATTCATTACAAATGAATTGGCAAACCGTGTTGATTATTTCAAAGGCAAAGAACAAGGAGTTTCAGCTATGTGTGATTTGATGGAACGCTTCGGCGCTAAACGTGAAGAAGAAGGGCGCATTATTATTGCACGTAAAATGCTGCGTGAGGATTTTGATCTTGAAGCAATATCACGCCTGACAGAATTACCCCTTGACGAGGTGCGTCGTCTTTCACTTGATTGTGAAGAAAATCACAAAAGAAAAAGTGATTATCACAATGTGTGATTTGATGGAAAATTTTCTTGCCAAAAGAGAAGCAAAAGCCCTCGAAGAAAGACGTGTTGAGGGGCATATAGAGGGGTGTGTTGAAGAACAGCTCGGAGTATTAAGATTTTAATGCAAAAAAGGCAAGGAGCAATTTTAAAGCGATAGAATTAAGAGTAGATATTCTAAAAACAACCCTAAAATCTCTTTTGTTTTGGCATTTTAGCCTCAACATAAGAAGTTTTAGGGTTATTTGAAATCTGCTTATAAGGGAAAAAATGACCCTTATTATTTTTTGTCTCTTTTATATCACCTCTTATAGGGTCTCTTTAGAGAGGATTTTTATAAGAGATTTTTTACAGAGAACAACGTCAGAAATTAGAGCACCCGACGAAAAAGAGACCCTGCCGCAAAACCACCGATAGCTGCCACAAAAACCACTAATAAAGGCTGATCCACAGCAACATCAAGCGATGCTTGAAAAAAGGCGGAACATTTATCCCAATATTTATTACAGGGACAAACACCCCGCCCTAATGTTTTGTCAAAAGACTCACCCGCGCTATCCTGTAGGCGACCAATACCTGATTCTAATGTATAGTCCTCATGATGCTCGTTGTTCATAACAAATTCCTTATACGCAAGAAAAACTCAAGAGCTTTTACAGAAGCACAGTCTTTTTAAAACAGTCTTTCTAAAAACGTCCAAAGGTCTAAAACCAAAAGATCTAAAAGAAAGCCTCACAAACTACGCAACCAGATCTTGAGAGGGAGCTTCTTCCTTTTTCTGAAAAGGTCCGCTATCTTGCCCTTTGACTAATACATCACGATCAACAAGTTCAATAATCGCCATAGAAGCCGCATCACCATAACGCATACCAGCGCGTAAAACACGCACATAGCCACCTTGACGGGTTTTATAACGTTCCGCCACTGTAGAGAATAATTTACGGACAATTGCCTCATCACGTAACACAGCATAAGCCTGCCGACGGGCATGCAAATCACCACGCTTACCGAGAGTAATCAATTTTTCTACAACAGGACGCAATTCCTTTGCTTTGGGCAACGTTGTTGTAATTTGTTCATGTTTAATGAGCGCAACCGCCATATTACGAAACATGGCGGCACGATGTGAAGACGTAACACCAAGTTTTCTACCCGCAATCCGATGCCGCATAGAACAACTCCTTAATCAACAAATGTTAGTTAAAAAGACTCATCAAGTCGTTTGAGCAAATCCTCAATATTTTCGGGAGGCCACGCAGAAATGGTCATGCCCAAAGACAAGCCCATCGTACTTAAAACTTCCTTAATTTCATTGAGAGATTTACGCCCGAAATTCGGAGTACGCAACATTTCCTGTTCACTTTTCTGAACTAAATCCCCAATGTAAATAATATTATCATTTTTGAGGCAGTTAGCACTCCGCACAGATAATTCAAGCTCATCAACCCGACGCAGTAAGTTACGGTTAAAGGGTAAATCCTCTTCTACCTTACTCGCCTGAAGCATTTTCGGCTCATCAAAATTGATAAACAAGCGAATTTGATCTTGTAAAATATGCGCTGCTAAGGCAACCGCATCTTCCGGTGTGACAACGCCATTCGTCTCAACCGTTAATAAGAGTTTATCATAATCGGTCACATTTCCAACACGTGTTAGCTCAACCTTGTAAGAAACACGTTTAACAGGCGCATAAACCGCATCAACCGGAATTAAACCAAGTGGCGCATTTTCTGGACGATTCATGGAAGCAGGCACATAGCCCTTCCCCATATTGACAATAAACTCCATACTCAGTTGCGCACCTTCATCAAGTGTACAAATCACAAGATCAGGATTGATAATTTCAACATTATGCCCGGTTTGTATCTGTCCTGCTCGCACTTCTCCCGGACCTTTTGCCACTAATGACATCCGTTTTGGTCCATCAGCATGCATACGCAAGGCAAGCTGTTTAACATTGAGCACAATGTCAGTAACATCTTCCCGCACACCGGGAATAGAAGAAAATTCATGCAAAACGCCGTCAATCTGAATCGCTGTTACAGCAGCCCCCTGAATAGACGACAACAACACACGCCGTAACGCATTCCCCAAAGTCATACCAAAACCACGCTCAAGAGGTTCTGCTATAACCGTTGCGATATACGACGCATCAAAACCAGGAATGACCTCAAGTTTTTCCGGCTTAATCAAAGATTGCCAATTTTTCTGAAAAACCAACGGACTAACTTTCAATAAAAAACTGCCACAACGCAGCACTTACTCTAAAAAGCAACTCTAACGCTCTATAAACGCTCTAAAATAAGAAAACTCTTAAAAATTAGACACGCCGGCGTTTACGTGGACGACAGCCGTTATGCGGAATAGGTGTCATATCACGGATCGATGTAATAGAAAACCCCATAGCTTGGAGCGCACGCAAAGCACTTTCGCGCCCAGAGCCAGGACCAGAAACTTCAACCTCAAGAGTTTGCATACCATGCTCACGCGCTTTACGACCCGCATCTTCCGCAGCAACTTGAGCCGCATAGGGTGTCGACTTACGAGAGCCTTTAAACCCTTGTGTCCCCGCTGAAGACCATGAAATAGCATTCCCATGCGCGTCTGAAATGGTAATCATTGTGTTATTAAATGTAGAAAGCACATGTGCCACGCCAGAAACAATATTTTTACGCTCTTTCTTACGGACACGCTGAGCGGCAACTTTTGACATATTTATTTTACCTCTTCGAATCACAAGGGGTTAAGTAACCCCTCTTTTGTTAACGTGTTACTTTCTTTTTACCAGCAATCGCCACTGCTTTACCTTTACGAGTACGCGCGTTGGTATGCGTGCGCTGACCCCGTACTGGCAAACCACGCCGATGGCGCAAACCACGATAACAACCAAGATCCATCAAGCGTTTAATATTCATTGCGACTTCACGGCGTAGATCACCTTCAACCCGATAGTCAGCATCAATAACTTCGCGTAATTTTTGAACTTCATCATCTGTCAGTTCATTAACGCGCTTTGACTCCGAAATCCCTGCAACCTCGCAGATTTTGGCAGCACGAGATGCACCAATCCCATAAATAGACTGAAGCCCGATAACAACACGCTTGTTTGTCGGGATATTCACGCCAGCAATACGAGCCACGCTTTATACTCCTAATCTCAGTCGCCACACGGCGAAAAACTTTTTTATCTGCCCATAAGACATAAACCCAAACTCCCTTTAATACTTAAAAGCATTTAAGTCAAGAAATAACAAAACTTTTCCCTATAAAAACCTACTTTATTTTTTAAGAAAAGCCTCTATCTCAGCAGTCACCTCATCAGCAGGTAACATGCCATTGACTGTATACAAGCACCCTTTCTTTTCATAAAAGGGCAAAATTGGCGCCGTAGAACGACGATACTCTTTTAAACGTTCAACCACTGTTTCCCGTTTATCATCAGCACGACGCTGAAATTCATGCCCACCACAGGCATCACAAACCCCATCAACCCGAGGTGGGTTAGAAATGTCGTTATAAATTTTCCCACACTGCACACAAGTAAAACGCCCAGAAATACGATCAGCGAGAATGTCTTCATCAACATTCAAAAACAAAACTGCATCAATCGTTTTCCCCTCAGACACAAGGAGACGATCTAAGGCTTCAGCCTGTGCTTCTGTTCTCGGAAAACCGTCTAAAATAAAACCTTTTTGGCAATCTTTTTGCGCAATCCGATTCTTAATCATAGCAATAATAAGATCATCGGAAACAAGTTTCCCCGAATCCATGAGCGCTTTTGCCTGTTTTCCAATATCGGAGTTACAAGCCACTTCTGCCCGCAACATATCCCCGGTTGAAATCTGAACAATCCCATATTTCTTTTCAAGGAATCGGGATTGTGTTCCTTTACCCGCACCCGGGGGACCAAGAAAAATAATATTCATCTTCTGATAATCCTCTGTTTTTGAGCATTACGCCTTTTACGCATTAAGCCTTGATATTGATACGCCACTAAATGCGACTGTATCTGACTCACTGTATCAATTGTCACAGAAACAATAATAATGAGACTCGTACCACCAAAATAAAACGGAATATTATAACGGCTCACCAATATTTGGGGCAAAAGACAAACGATGACCAAATAAAGAGCCGCAATAGCCGTTAAACGCGTTAAAACTCTATCAAAATAAGAAACGGTTGCTGAACCTGGTCGAATCGTTGGGATAAAGCCCCCGTGTTTCCGCAAATTATCAGCTGTTTCTACAGGGTTAAAACTAACAGCCGCATAGAAATACGAAAAAAAGACAATCATAAGCGCGTAAAAAGCCATATATAAAACATGCCCACGCCCGAATTGCTGCCCAAAAAGAGAAAGCCAACCCGGAACAGATTTCTCATTGATCAAGCCAATCAATGTTGCAGGAATCAACAAAATAGAAGAAGCAAAAATAGGGGGAATAACGCCCGCTGTATTCACTTTTAAGGGCATATAATTTGTATCGCCGCCCAACATCATTTGTCGCTTGGGATATTGAATAACGATCCGCCGATAGGATTGCTCCATAAAAACAATAAAAGCAACAGTAAGGGCTGCTAAACAAAGAAAGATCAACACAAAAGAGGGCGATAACGCACCCGTATAACCAAGTTGAAAAAGACTTGCCGTTGCTTGCGGTAAATTGGCTACGATACCCGCAAAAATAATCAACGAGATACCATTACCCACGCCCCGTGAGGTAATTTGTTCTCCTATCCACATTAAAAACATAGTGCCACCAACAAGACTCGTGACACAGGTAATCAAGAACAATGCCCCAGGATTGACGACTGCGGCACCGTTTTGCATATTTTCTAAACTTAATGCGACACCATAGGCCTGAAAAATAGCAATAAATAACGTTAAATAACGGGTATATTGATTGAGTTTTGTACGCCCACGCTCCCCTTCTTTCTTGAGAGCCTCAAGAGAGGGTAAAGCCGTTGACATCAACTGAACAATAATCGAGGCTGAAATATAAGGCATAATGTTCAGGGCAAAAATCGTCATACGCCCTAAAGCACCACCCGTAAACATATTAAACATGCCCAAAATACCGTCTCGATGCTGCGCAAGCAACCGCCCAATAACAGCAGCATCGACACCAGGTACAGGGATATAGGTGCCAATACGATAAATAATCAAGGCACCTAATGTAAACCAAATCCTTTTTCTGAGTTCTGCTGCCTTTGCAAATGCTCCCATACTAAAATTGGCAGTCAGCCGCTCTACTGCTGAAGTCATACCTTATCCCTTCTATAGATAGCGCCACCACCCAGCATTACAGCAGCAACAAACTCTGACAAAATGTCTGAAAACATTCTTCTCTAAACGAAAAAAGACAGAAAATCCCTTAAACCTTTTTAAGAAGCATGAGACTCCGAAGTCTCTGCCCCTAACAGGGTAACACTGCCACCTAATTTTTCAATAATGGCTCGTGCCGATGCAGAAACACCCGAAACTTCAAAAGTGACTTTTTTTGTCAACTCACCTTTTGCAAGAATACGAACACCCGCATGCTTACCAGACGTGACAAGCCCAGCCTCTTTTAAAGCCGATTCTGTTATAGGAGAGTGCCCTTCTAACTTACCCTCCTCAATAGCACGCTCAATAGCGCCTAAATTAACAGGAGCGTAGACTTTACGGAAAATATTGGTAAAACCCCGTTTAGGAAGCCGCCGATAAATCGGTAATTGCCCCCCCTCAAAACCGTTCAAAGAAACACCCTCACGTGCTTTTTGCCCTTTAACGCCCTTACCAGACGTTTTTCCTTTACCAGAGCCAATACCACGCCCAAGACGTTTTTTCCGGTAACGTGCACCTTCATTGTCACGAAGCTCGTTCAGTTTCATTTTAATCTTCCACCTTCACCAAATGAGCCACTTTGCGCAACATACCCCGCACAGAAGGCGTATCTTCCAAAACTCTTTCCCGTCCAATCTTATTAAGACCAAGACCAATAAGAGTTTCTTTCTGCCCGGGTTTACGTCCATGACCAGAAGCGACTTGAATAACCTTAAATGTCTTTGTTTTAGGCATCTGTAGCTCCCGCAAGTTGCTCACGTTTACCAAAAATCTCTGCAACCTTTTTACCGCGACGTGCTGCAATAACACGTGGCGCAGTACAACGTGTTAAAGCGTTAAAAGTAGCTTTAACCATGTTATGGGGATTACGACTCCCAAGAGATTTCGCAACTACATCATTAATGCCGAGGCTTTCAAAAACAGCACGCATTGGACCACCGGCAATAATCCCCGTCCCCGCATCAGCTGAGCGTAAAATGACTTTACCTGCCCCAAAACGCCCCACGACGTCATGGTGTAAAGTACGCCCCCCTTTCATAGGAACGCGAATCATCCCACGCCTTGCACGTTCTGTGGCTTTTCTAATGGCTTCGGGAACTTCACGCGCTTTACCCGAGCCATAACCAACGCGGCCTTTTTGATCACCCACAACAACTAACGCGGCAAAAGCAAAACGCCGTCCACCTTTCACAACTTTCGCAACGCGGTTGATTGCAACAAGTTTATCAACAAGCTCATCACCCTCGCGTTCACGAGATGCCTGTCTATTATTTTCTTTTGGCTCACGAGCCATTATATAATCCTTTCTCAGAAAGAGAGACCACCTTCACGCGCTGCTTCTGCCAAAGCCTTAACACGTCCATGATAAAGATAAGCACCTCTATCAAAAACGACCAAAGAAACCCCCGCGGCAACTGCCCGCTGAGCAATTAACTTACCAACAGCCGCTGCCCCATCCTGAGTTGCGCCGCTTTTAAGCGTTGTACGCAATTCTTTATCGAGTGTTGACGCTGAAACAAGCGTCCGCCCCTGCACATCATCAATAACCTGTGCATAAATATTTTTAGCAGAGCGAAACACTGAAAGACGAGGACGATTAGCCGCCCGTTGACGGAGTCTAAAACGAAGACGCGCACGCCGCCGGCTCCGAAGTTCATGAACTCTCATTTCTTCTTACCTTCCTTACGACGGATAACTTCAGTATCATAACGCACACCTTTCCCTTTATAAGGTTCAGGTTTCCGATAATTCCGAATATCCAAGGCGACTTGTCCAACTCTCTGTTTATCAATACCTTCCACAACAACAGCTGTCGGGCGAGGCGTTGTAATTTTAATCCCCTTTGGAATTGGATAAACAACATCGTGGGAAAAACCAAGATTCAAAACAAGATTAGCCCCTTGCACAGCAGCACGATAACCCGTACCAGTAATTTCAAGAGTTTTAGAAAAACCCTCTGAAACACCTTTTATAGCCGAAGCAATGAGCGCGCGCGTCGTTCCCCACATCATACGCGCCTGACTCGTTGAACCTACAGGCTGCACAACAACTTTATTATCTTTTACCTCTACCACAACGTGGGCAGAAACAGGTAATGAAAGTTCTCCCAATTTCCCTTTTGCTAAGAATGTGCCATCTTTAACAGAAACAACAACCCCCGAAGGTACTTCAACAGGATATTTGCCTACACGCGACATGGATACCCCCTAAAACACACGACAGAGGATTTCGCCACCAACATTAGCAGCTCTAGCCTCTATATCAGAAAGCACGCCACGCGGTGTAGAGAGAATAGAAATCCCTAACCCCGCACAAATACGTGGTAACTCTTTTATTTTTGAGTAAACCCGACGACCAGGACGAGAAATACGCTGAATTTCCCGGATAACGGGTTCACCTTCGGCATATTTCAACTCAATATGCAACTGAGTAACCCCTTTACGCACTTCTTCGGATCTATAACCGCGGATATACCCTTCACGTTGTAAAACATCAAGAACGCTTATACGCAATCTAGAAGCGGGCGCGACACAAGAGGCATGACGCGCACGTTGCGCGTTGCGAATACGAGTGAGCATATCACCCAATGGATCAGAAAGAGACATACCAGGTCCTTACCAACTAGCTTTAACGACCCCTGGAATTTGACCAGAAGATGCCAAATCCCTAAAAGCAACACGGCACAATTCAAATTTACGATAATTACCGCGTGAACGACCTGTCAATTTACAACGCAAGCGCACACGAACACGCGAACCATTACGCGGTAATTGAGCCAATTTGAGAGAAGCAGAAAATCGTTCTTCCATAGGTAAGGAACGATCCATAATAACATTTTTCAAAGCAGCACGTTTCTCTTTATCACGTGCTGCCATGCGTGCACGCTTTGCATTACGCAAGACAGCAGACGCTTTAGCCATATAAATACCTCCGGAACCTTTCGAAAAACCTCGACGGTTTTCCAACGTATGTTACAGTTTTAACCTATATTACCCCACAAAAGGAAGATCAAACGCTTTCAAAAGCGCTTTAGCCTCACTATTCGTTTTTGCAGTCGTTACAAAAATAATGTCCATCCCACGAATATTGTCTACTTTATCGTAATCAATTTCTGGAAAAACAATTTGCTCTTTCAAACCAAAAGCAAAATTACCACGACCATCAAAACCCTTTGAAGCTGGCAAACCTCTAAAATCACGAATACGCGGCATAGCAATCGTGACTAAACGATCAAGAAACTCATACATTCTGGTACGACGTAAAGTCACTTTACAGCCAATAGGCAAACCTTCACGGATTTTGAAACCTGCAATCGCTTTTTTTGCTAACGTTTTAACAGGTTTCTGCCCTGCAATCAACGCCATTTCTGCAACAGCGGCATCAAGTTTCTTCTGGTCAGCAGCGGCTTCACCAACCCCCATATTCAAAACGATTTTCTCAAGTTTAGGCACTTGCATACCGTTCTTATAACCGAACTGCTCTTTCAGTTTGGGACGTAGTTCTTCCTCATAACGTTGCTGAAGACGTGGAAGAGAACGAGTCTTTTTATGCATCGTCATTGATAACTCCTAACCTCGAATCACTTCACCCGTCGCTTTAGCAACGCGGACTTTTACTTTCTTACCATTTTCTTCCAAAATCTTAAAACCAACTCTTGTTGGTTTTTTAGAAGCAGGGTCAACGAGTTTTAAGTTAGAAAGATGGATAGACGACTCGCGAGGGATAATCCCACTTTCTTCTCCAACACGACGGGCGCGAGAATGACGCTTTACAATCGCAACACCACGCACAACAGCACGCATTTCTGTTGGACGGACTTCTAAAACTTCCCCTTGAATACCTTTAGAAGAACCGCTTATAACAAAAACTGTGTCACCTTTTTTGATACGGGCAGCCATTACAGCACCTCCGGCGCTAAAGAAATAATCTTCATAAACTTTTTAGCGCGCAACTCACGCACAACAGGTCCAAAAATACGTGTACCGATAGGTTCCTGTTGTTTGTTAATAAGCACTGCCGCATTACGGTCGAAACGGATAGCACTTCCATCAGGTCTACGCACAGGATAAGACGTTCTTACAATAACCGCCTGATGAACGTCACCTTTTTTAACTTTTCCACGGGGAATAGCATCTTTAACGGAAACGACGATCACGTCGCCGACCGAAGCAGATTTCCGTTTGGAACCGCCCAGCACCTTGATGCACTGCACCTGACGTGCACCAGAATTATCCGCAACGTCAAGGTTGGTCTCGGGATGGATCATAATCTAAATACCCTTCAGTTGGATACAGAACGATTCACAGCGTCACCATTACGTGAAATAACGGTCCACGTTTTACGCCGTGAAATAGGGCGACATTCTTCAATAGAGACAGTATCGCCTATTTTACAAATATTTTCTTCGTCATGCGCTGCATATTTTTTGGAGCGACGAATAAATTTTTTATAGAGCGGATGCATAACACGACGATGAACAAGAACCGTCACAGTCTTATCCATCTTATCGCTCGTCACACGCCCCGTCAGAACCCGCCTTGGCATTAGTTCATCTCCTTAAGAAGTAACCGTAGAGGATGATCCCTCTACTGTCGACTTTACTTTTTCTGTCATAACCGTTTTTATACGTGCAATATCACGCCGAACAGTACGAATACGGCTTTGCGCCTCATTCTGACCGACTGCCCGCTGAAAACGCAAATTAAGCTGCTCACGCTTGAGTTCAAGCAACTGCGTCTCTAACTCATCGGAAGTCTTTGCACGCAAATCAGCTGCTTTAAGCTTTTTTGCCATTTTAAGAATCTCCAATCCTAGCCACAAATTTAGTTTTAATAGGTAGTTTCGCAGCAGCGAGAGCAAACGCTTCACGCGCTAATTCTGCAGAAACCCCTTCAATCTCAAACAAAATACGACCAGGTTTTACACGTGCTACCCAATATTCCGGAGACCCTTTACCAGAGCCCATACGCACCTCAGCAGGTTTTGTTGATACTGGAATATCAGGAAAATACGAATCCAAACACGACCCGCGCGCTTCATAGCACGTGTCACAGCCCGACGCGCTGCTTCAATTTGCCGCGCCGTAATCCTCTCAGGTTCAAGTGCCTTAAGACCGAAATTACCAAAACTCAGAGTTGTACCACTCTTTGCCAGACCGTGAATACGACCTTTATGGGCTTTACGAAATTTTGTTCTCTTTGGAGAAAGCATTGTCTTCTATCCCGCTCTCTTAACGCTGAGCAGATTGTTCAGTTGTCAGAAAATCCTGTGCTAATGGATCGTGTGCAAAAATCTCACCTTTAAAGATCCAGACTTTTACACCACATGCCCCATAAGTTGTCATTGCTGTTGCTCTACCATAATCTATGTTAGCGCGCAATGTATGAAGCGGCACACGCCCTTCACGATACCACTCAACACGGGCAATTTCAGCACCACCAAGGCGCCCAGAGCAGTTGATTCGGATCCCTTGTGCACCAAGACGCATGGCAGATTGTACAGCCCGCTTCATAGCACGACGAAAAGCAACACGACGTTCTAACTGCTGAGCGATATTTTCAGCGACTAAAGTCGCATCAATTTCTGGCTTACGAATCTCAACAATATTCAACTGGACATCTGTATTTGCCATACGCGCAAGGTCTTTGCGCAATACATCAATATCCTGCCCTTTTTTACCAATAACAACCCCTGGGCGTGCTGCATATATTGTAACACGTGGTTTTTTAACCAATCGTTCAATCACAACACGTGATACGCCTGCCCCCGCTAATTTGCGACGCAAAAATTGGCGCAACTTAAGATCTTCATGTAAAAGGTCAGAATAATCCGTCTCAGCATACCAACGACTATCCCAAGTACGGTTGATACCAAGCCGCAACCCAATTGGATTAACCTTTTGCCCCATCTTTAGGCCACCTTCTGTTCGGAAGACGCCACATCAGATTTCGAGGCATGTTCTGCCACGACGATCTTCAAATGGCTAAAAAATTTCTCAATACGCGCAGAACGACCACGACCACGCGCGTGGAAACGACGCATAACAATAGATTTGCCCACATCTGCTACGCTAACCACTAACTGATCAACATTCAATTGATGATTATTTTCAGCATTAGCAATGGCACTTTCTAAGGTTTTCTTAACTTGCCGTGCAATACGACGTTTAGAAAAAGTTAAGAGCGCAACCGCTTGAGAAACAGGTTTATTACGAATCAATGCGGCAACGAGATTCAACTTACGCGGGCTTACGCGGATATTACGCGTAATGGCCTGTGCCTCTGTTTCCGATAACGTGCGAAGACGTTTTGACTTACTCATTTATATATCAGCCCCGTTTGGATTTTTTATCAGCACCATGCCCGTAAAATGTACGGGTCGGAGAAAATTCACCAAATTTATGGCCAACCATATTCTCCGTTACATGTACGGGTAAGAATTTATGACCATTATAGACCCCAAATGTCAAGCCCACAAATTGGGGAAGAATCGTAGAACGACGTGACCAAATTTTGATGACTTCATTTCGTCCCGATGCACGAGAGGCTTCTGCTTTACGTAGAAGATACCCATCAACAAACGGACCTTTCCAGACTGAACGTGCCATTTTCTCTTACCTCTTATTTACCAGTCTTCCGACGGCGAATAATCAAACTATCGGTCCGTCTGTTAACACGGGTTTTATAGCCTTTCGTTGGTTTACCCCACGGTGTCACAGGATGACGCCCACCAGAAGTACGCCCTTCACCACCACCATGCGGGTGATCGACAGGGTTCATAACAACACCACGGTTATGTGGACGACAACCAAGCCAACGGGAACGCCCTGCTTTCCCAATATGCTGATTCATATTATCAGGATTAGAAACAGCACCAACCGTTGCCATACACTCACTCCGCACAACGCGCAACTCTCCAGAACGCAATTTGATTTGCGCGTAACCGGAATCTTTACCAACTAATTGCGCATATGCCCCAGCAGAACGTGCTAATTTACCACCTGCACCACTTTTAAGCTCTATATTATGGATAATAGTACCCACAGGAATCGAGGCTAAAGGCATAGCGTTACCTGGTTTAATATCCACGGAAGTACCAGAAATAATCTGATCGCCCACTTTTAAACGTTGGGGCGCAAGAACATAATCAAATTGCCCGTCTTCGTATTTGATGAGTGCAATAAAAGCTGTCCGATTCGGATCATATTCCAAACGTTCAACAGTACCGACAACATCAAACTTACGACGTTTGAAATCAATATAACGATAAGATTGCTTATGCCCACCCCCGCGGAAACGTGAAGTAATACGACCGTTGTTATTACGACCACCGGTCTTATTCTTCCCTTCTGTTAAGGACTTAAGGGGTTTGCCTTTCCACAGATCTTTACGATCAATAAGAACTGTACCACGCAAGCTGGGTGTTACAGGATTAAAGTGCTTTAGTGCCATTTCTCCCTCCTGATTACGCCAATTTCGCCGTTAGATCAACAGACTGACCATCAGCAAGGTGTACAAACGCTTTCTTTTCGTCTGAACGCCGCCCTAAACGCCCTCTAAAACGTTTAAGTTTCCCTTTCTGGACAAGGGTATTCACACGTAGAACTTTTACTCCAAACAACATTTCTACGGCTGCCTTAATTTCAGGTTTACTCGCCCATAAAGGCACTCTGAAAACAATTTGATTTTTTTCAGACAAAATCGTTGATTTCTCAGTCGTCACAGGGGCACGAAGAACATCGTACAACACCTCTTTTGAAAGAGAATGATTTTTCTTCTTGTTTGTCATCGACGTATCACTCATGCCAAACGCTCCTCTAAGCCTGCAAGACCAGCCCGCGTAATAACAAGCGTTTCATGATTAAGAATATCATACACATTAGCACCAATAACGGGTATAACATCAATACGCGAGAGATTGCGTACAGCCCGTGAAAAGCCTTCATCAACGATATGATCAATAATCAAAGCAGAACTTAAGCTAAAATTTTTCAGCTTTTTAGCTAATTCGCTTGTTTTTTCAACACCAGAGGCGGAGTCTAAAACAATAAGTTTACTCTCTTGTTTTTTCTGGGAAAGCGCAGAAAGCAAACCTAAACGACGCACTTTTTTAGGAAGATCGTAACCATGGTCACGAACAACAGGCCCATGCACAATACCACCAGTACGATATTGTGGTGCACGTAAAGAGCCTTGACGAGCGTTACCCGTCCCTTTCTGACGATAGGGTTTCTTGGTTGTTCCAGAAACTTCCCCCATCCCTTTTACCTTGTGTGTGCCAGCACGACGTTTTGCAAGCTGCCAATGAACAACCCGCGCCATAATATCAGAACGAGGAGCAATGGCGAAAATATGTTCAGGTAACACAAGAGAGCCAACAACACTATTATCAAGTGTTCTCACTTCGATTTCCATGCTCTTAACCCTCCGCTTTCACAAGACCTGCCGGATAAGGCAGATCCGTACGACGTGCCGATTTAAGCGCATCACGAACTAAAACGATACTACCCTTTGCTCCCGGTACGGCACCGCGAACGACAATAATATTTTTTTCTTGATCAATCGCCGCAATCTCTAGATTCAAAGTCGTTATACGCTCATGGCCTAAATGACCAGCCATTTTTTTATTCTTAAACGTTTTACCAGGGTCTTGACGATTACCCGTCGAACCATGCGACCTATGTGAAATAGAAACACCATGGGTTGCTTCAAGCCCTGCAAAGTTCCAACGCTTCATAGCGCCAGAAAAACCTTTACCTTTACTTGTGCCCGTCACATCAACTTTCTGACCAACAACAAAATGGGCTGCAGAAAGTTTAGAACCAATTTCTAACGTGGCATCTTCAGCAACACGGAACTCACGAAGCACTTTTTTAGGGGGTACACCTACACGGGTGAAATGACCCTGATTAGGCTTTGTAACATTTTTTAGTTTTGCTTGTCCTGAACCCAATTGAACAGCAACATATCCGTCACGTTCTTGAGTACGAACATCTACAACCTGCACATCATCAACATGAAGCAGTGTTACAGGCACATGAGTGCCATCTTCCTTAAATAATCGGGACATACCCAATTTTCTTGTAATCAATCCGGTACGCATCGTCTGGATCCTTAAAGTTTGATCTCAACATCTACGCCTGTAGCGAGATCGAGCTTCATAAGAGCATCCACGGTCTGCGGAGTAGGCTCAACAATATCAAGCAAACGTCGATGAGTGCGAATTTCAAACTGCTCACGACTTTTCTTGTCGACATGAGGAGAACGATTTACTGTAAAGCGTTCAATATGCGTCGGCAATGGAATAGGCCCACGAACCTGTGCTCCTGTACGCTTTGCTGTATTCACGATTTCCCTTGTACTACTATCAAGCACACGATGATCATATGCTTTCAAGCGAATACGAATATTTTGGCTGTCCATATTTTAGCCCAATACTTAACATACCCAAAGGCTCCACCGACAAAGTCAGAAGAGCCTTTTAAGGTTTTTATTTTCATTACTCAATAATCGAGGCAACAACACCCGCGCCAACGGTACGCCCACCTTCGCGAATAGCGAAACGTAAGCCTTCATCCATAGCAATCGGAGCAATCAACTCAACTTCAATGGTGCAGTTATCGCCAGGCATAACCATCTCAACCCCTTCTGGGAGATGAACAACGCCTGTAACATCTGTTGTACGGAAGTAGAACTGAGGACGATAATTTGTAAAGAACGGTGTATGACGTCCACCTTCTTCTTTTGTTAAAATATACGCCTCAGCTTTAAACTTCTTATGGGGTGTAATAGAACCTGGTTTTGCCAAAACTTGCCCACGTTCAACTTCTTCACGTTTTGTACCACGAAGCAATGCACCAATGTTATCACCCGCTTCACCACGATCAAGAAGCTTACGGAACATTTCAACACCAGTAACCGTTGTTTTAGTTGTTGGACGTAAACCAACAATTTCAACTTCGTCACCAACATTGATGCAACCACGCTCAACACGCCCTGTCACAACAGTACCACGACCAGAAATCGAGAACACGTCTTCAATCGGCATCAAGAACGGACGATCAATCGGTCTTTCAGGTTGTGGAATATAGGCATCAACTGCATCCATCAGATCCAAAACACGGTTTTCACCAATTTCAGGATCGCCATCTTCTAATGTTGCAAGAGCAGACCCTTTAATGATCGGTATTTCATCACCCGGGAAGTCATAAGAAGAAAGAAGTTCACGAACTTCCATTTCAACCAACTCAAGCAATTCAGGATCGTCAACTTGGTCAACTTTGTTAAGAAAGACCACCAACGCAGGCACACCGACCTGACGTGCCAAAAGAATATGCTCACGTGTTTGAGGCATTGGACCATCAGCCGCAGAAACAACCAAAATTGCTCCATCCATCTGCGCCGCACCCGTGATCATGTTTTTAACATAGTCGGCATGTCCAGGGCAGTCAACATGGGCATAGTGGCGTTTTTCAGTCTCATACTCAACGTGAGCAGTAGAAATCGTAATACCACGTGCGCGTTCTTCTGGTGCAGCGTCAATCTGATCATACGCCTTAAATTCAGCCCCACCTTTTTTTGCTAACGTCTTTGTGATCGCCGCTGTAAGAGAAGTTTTTCCATGGTCAACGTGACCAATTGTACCAATATTGCAGTGCGGTTTTGTCCGCTCAAACTTAGCTTTAGCCATTATCTACTCCTTAACTGATCCAGAGATCCAGACCTAGTTGTTAATAAGTTCACCGCCACCCTAACGATGAACACCAAGAGACCTTTACTACCAACGATAGTGGCTGAAAGCTTTATTCGCTTCAGCCATACGATGAGTATCCTCACGCTTTTTAACAGCAGCGCCACGGTTGTGAATAGCATCTAACAATTCACTCGACAACCTATCTTGCATGGTTCCTTCCCCACGCTTACGCGCTGCCTCAATAAGCCAACGAATCGCCAAGGCCTGACGACGATCAGAACGAACTTCAACAGGAACTTGATAGGTTGCCCCACCTACGCGACGCGACCGAACTTCAATAGCGGGCTTAACATTATCCAACGCACTATGAAAAAGAGTGATAGGATCAGATGTGCCGCCGCTACGCCGTGCCATAGTTTCTAAAGCACTATACACGATTTTTTCAGCAACAGACTTCTTACCATCAAACATTAACGCATTCACAAAACGCGTGATAACACTATCCCCAAACTTTGGATCAGGCAGGATCTCACGCTTTACAGCACAACGACGGCGACTCATAACCTCTACTTTTCACTCCTTATTTTGGACGCTTAGCGCCATATAATGACCGCCGTTGACGCCGTTTAGCAATCCCCTGCGTATCAAGAACACCACGGAGAATATGGTAACGAACACCTGGTAAGTCTTTAACACGACCACCACGAATAAGAACAACACTGTGCTCTTGAAGGTTGTGACCTTCCCCAGGAATATAACTCACCACTTCATAACCGCTCGTGAGACGAACTTTAGCAACCTTACGCAACGCGGAATTTGGTTTTTTTGGCGTTGTTGTATAAACGCGTGTACACACCCCACGTCTTTGAGGGCACCCCTGCAAAGCAGGAACTTTATTACGCTTTACAGCAGGTTTACGCCCGCCCGCAATAAGCTGATTTATCGTTGGCATACGCCTTTTTAATCCCTACACAATTCAATCAGTAAACCCGTCGGACATTAACCCATTTATTCTAAAAACAATAACATCCGACACTCTAACCGTAAAAAGTTTGCCACATGCTAACCTTTACGGAACCCCTTGAGAATATTCTCCTGATTTACAAAAAACAAGAGAAACTCTTGAGAAGTTATACATTACCTTTCGGAAAAGTCAAGCCACCCTCTCACGATTCTTAAAAATACTCAATACGTAAAAGAATGACATGCTTTTCCTCATAGCTCTATACAGCTCTATGACCTTTCTTCTCAAGACGATTCATAACACTCCCTGTTCCTGCCGGGATTAAACGCCCAACAATAACATTTTCTTTAAGCCCTCTTAATTTATCTACTTTCCCAGCTATAGCGGCTTCTGTCAGCACGCGTGCTGTCTCTTTAAAAGAGGCTGCAGAAATAAAGGATTGTGTCTGTAACGAAGCTCTAGAAATCCCTTGTAAAACGGGCATAGCTTGAGCAGGGCGCTCTCCCTCGCTTTCACGTTTTGCATTTTCAGCTTCAAACTCAGTACGATCAATGATTTCCCCTTGAAGATACATTGTATCGCCCGATTCTGTAATTTCGACTTTCCGAAGCATTTGCCGAACAATAACCTCAATGTGTTTATCATTGATTTTCACACCTTGTAGGCGATAAACACGTTGAATTCTGTTGACAAGATGATCAAATAAAGCCTCTTCACCAACAGCACGCAAAATCTCTTGCAAACATGGTTCACCATCAACAAGGAGATCGCCTTTTTCAACGAAGTCACCGATTTGAACAGAAAGACGTTTATACTCATTTTTAGAGATCTCATATTTCTGTTTTTCACCAGTTTTGTCATTTTCAACGATAATATGGTTTTTCGCGACAGCGACAACCTGCCCTTCCATATTCGCAATAACAGCCTCACCATTCTCTTTATCCTGGATAAGCTCAAAGAGTCGAACAACCTCAGGCAAACCACCAACAATATCGTGTGTTTTAGAAATCTCTGGCAAACCTGCAATCACATCACCAACTTGAACCTCTTGCCCTTCATCAACACGCAAGACGGTTTTCGGTAAAAGACGGTACGCATCTCTTTCGTTATCAAGTTTTATGACATGACCGTCAGAGTCAATAAGCTGTATACGCGGGTTCAGATCTTTACCTTTCCCCTTCTCAACTCTCTGATGTTCTTCAACAACCTTTTCAGAAAGACCAGTTTCTTCATTTGTACGCACGACAAGTGTACGAGAATCCTCTAAATCGAGATACCTTACCCTACCTGCTTTCTCAGCGATAATAGGTCTCATATAAGGATCCCACTCTGCAAGTTTTTGTCCTCGCGTTACAGCCATACCATTACTCACAAGTAAACGTGCCCCATAAGGAACACGAGAACGCATTTTCCTGCCGCCATTTTCATCTAGGACAAGAATTTCACAGTTACGAGCAACGACAATCGGCGTGTTTTGACTGTCATAAACAACATTATAGTTACGAATAAGTACTTGCCCATCGCGTGAAGCCTCAATCATAGCGCGTTTAACACTATGTTGCGCTGCCCCCCCCGTATGGAATGTACGCATTGTTAACTGTGTTCCAGGCTCACCAATAGATTGGGCAGCCACAACCCCTACAGCTTCACCGATATTCACCAAAGTACCACGTGCTAGATCGCGTCCATAACAACGCGCACATACACCAATATGGCTATTACACGTTAACACTGAACGAATAAAGACGCTCTCAACAGAAGAATTTTCTATACGTTCAGCGTCTGCCTCTTCAATAATGGCATTACGAGGCACAAGAACAACACCTGTTACAGGGTCAACAATATCAGCCGCGGCTGTCCGACCAAGAATACGTTCAAACAAGGAAGCAACAATTTCTCCCCCGTCTGTTACGGCAGAAACCATTAAACCACGTTCGCTGCCGCAATCTTCCTCAATAACAATACTATCTTGCGCTACATCGACCAATCGCCGTGTAAGATAACCGGCTTCAGCTGTTTTAAGCGCTGTATCGGCAAGCCCTTTACGTGCACCGTGGGTCGACGTAAAGTAGTCAAGAACAGAAAGTCCCTCTTTAAAGCTCGCGATAATAGGTTGTTCAATAATTTCACCCGAAGGTTTAGCCATCAAACCACGCATGCCTGCGAGCTGTTTCATCTGAGCCTGCGATCCACGCGCCCCAGAGTCACTCATCATCCATACAGAGTTAATAGGCTTACCGATTTCCTGAGAGGAAATCTCTTTTGTCATAGCAACTTGAACTTCGTTTGTGCAACGCTCCCACGCATCAAGCACTTTATTATAGCGCTCACCTGCTGTAATTAAACCATCTTGATATTGCTGTTCAAACTCTTTCACTTCAGCTGTTGTACGAGCAACAAGTTCCTTCTTTTTCGCAGGAACAATCATATCATCCTTACCAAAGGAAATCCCAGCTTTAGCCGCGTAACGGAACCCTAACGCCATAAGCTGATCACTAAAAACAACCGTCGTTTTTTGCCCACAATGACGATAAACTTTATCAATCACATCAAGAATTGCTTTTTTCGTCAGCTGACGATTGATAAGTGAGAAGGGAATAGCGTGGTGTTTTGGTAGCACTTGAGCTATTAAAAGCCGCCCGGGTGTTGTTACGACTCTTTCAGAGATATTTTCCCCATTCGCAGTAACTTGCTCAATACGGACACGAATTTTATCGTGCAAATTGAGAACACCTGCATTAAGGGCATGCTCAACTTCACTGATAGTACCAAAAGCCGGCGCCCCAGCACGTAATAGTGTACCCTTTTTCGTATCATATTCGTTTTGATCAGGCATTGCCTTAAATGCCAATGTTTCAAGGCTCAAATAATAAAGTCCTAGAACAATATCTTGCGACGGTACAATCACAGGATTACCGTTTGCTGGATGAAGGATATTATTGGTTGACATCATCAAAACGCGTGCTTCAAGTTGTGCTTCAATGCTCAAAGGCACGTGCACAGCCATTTGGTCACCGTCAAAATCCGCGTTAAATGCTGTACAAACCAACGGGTGTAACTGAATCGCTTTCCCCTCAATCAACAGGGGTTCAAAGGCTTGGATACCCAAACGGTGCAAAGTTGGCGCGCGGTTAAGAAGAACAGGATGCTCACGAATAACTTCTTCTAAAATATCCCAAACTTCTGGGCGTTCTCTTTCTACCATCCGCTTTGCAGCTTTAATCGTTGTGGCATGACCGTATTTTTCAAGTCGCGCATAAATAAACGGCCTAAATAATTCCAAAGCCATTTTCTTTGGAAGACCACATTGATGAAGTTTAAGCTCTGGTCCAACCACAATAACAGAACGTCCTGAATAATCAACACGTTTACCAAGCAAGTTCTGACGGAAACGCCCTTGTTTCCCTTTGAGCATATCTGATAAAGATTTAAGCGGGCGTTTATTCGTGCCTGCAATCGCACGCCCACGACGACCATTATCAAATAAAGCATCAACGGCTTCTTGCAGCATACGCTTTTCATTGCGTACAATAATGTCAGGCGCACTCAGATCAATTAAACGCTTAAGACGATTATTGCGGTTAATAACGCGACGATAAAGATCGTTCAAATCAGAGGTTGCAAAACGCCCTCCATCTAAAGGCACTAAGGGGCGTAATTCTGGTGGAATAACTGGCAACACATCTAAAATCATCCATTCAGGACGGCAGCCACTTTCAACAAAAGATTCGATCAGCTGAAGACGTTTAACCAATTTCTTACAACGAATTTGAGAAGGCTTTTCTTTTTCAAGTTCCTTTTTCAAATCCTGCCGTAATGATATTTTCTCAGCTGCACAATCAATACGTTCAAGAAGCGTTTTAATGGCCTCTGCACCAATGCCAACTTCAATCCCTTCTTCACCATATTCTTCTATAGCGTCAAGATATTGTTCTTCTGTCAGTAAAGCGTATTGTTTAAGTGGAGAACTCCCTGGATCTAAAACGAGATATGACTCAAAATAGAGTACTGCCTCTAAATCTTTGAGTGTCAAATCTACCATTAAACCAATACGGCTAGGAATAGATTTCAAAAACCAAATATGCGCAACAGGGCTTGCTAGTTGAATATGCCCCATACGTTCGCGGCGTACTTTCGTTAATGTAACCTCAACGCCACATTTCTCGCATGTAATATTGCGAAATTTCATTCGTTTATATTTGCCGCATAAGCATTCGTAGTCTTTAACAGGACCAAAAATACGCGCGCAAAACAAACCATCACGCTCAGGTTTGAAAGTACGATAGTTAATTGTTTCAGGCTTTTTAATTTCACCATAAGACCAAGAACGAATTTGCTCTGGTGACGCAATTTGAATTTTAATCTGATCAAAAGTCATCGCTTGAGCAGATTGACCCATTTTTCTTACACGTTCATTCATAGACCTTACTCCCCAAAGGGAAACAGGAAGTTAGCACAAAATGTGCTAACACTTCCTTTTCAAATAACACAATGGATAACCGTAAACGACCCACGTCGCCAAAAGACTACTCAAGGTCAACATTCAGCGCTAAAGACTTTAACTCCTTCAGAAGAACATTAAAGCTCTCTGGGATACCAATATCAAAATTATCTTGTTCACGCACAATAGCCTCATAAACTTTTGTTCGACCAGAAACATCATCTGATTTCACTGTCAGCATTTCTTGCAAGGTATAGGCTGCACCATAAGCCTCTAAGGCCCACACTTCCATTTCACCGAAACGCTGACCACCAAATTGTGCCTTTCCGCCCAGAGGTTGTTGCGTCACTAATGAATATGGACCGATAGAACGTGCGTGGATTTTATTATCCACCAAGTGATGCAATTTGAGCATATAGATATACCCAACAGTTGTTTTCCGTTCAAATGGTTCACCCGTTCTTCCATCAATTAATTGTGACTGCCCACTTCGACTAACCCCGACTTTTTCCAACATATTTTCCATGTCTAGAATAGAGACACCATCGAATACAGGCGTTGCCATAGGAACACCTTTGCGTAAATTATTCGCTAATGTCATAAGCTCGCTATCACTCATAGGAGCAATGGTTTTATCAAAAACTTCTGCACCGTAAACATCTTTAAGGTAGTCAAGGAGTTTTTGACGCTCTTCCCCTGTACGTTGGTAATTGTCAACTAGTTCCCCAATCTGACGACCAAGATTTGCCGAAACCCATCCTAAATGCGTTTCAAGAATTTGCCCGACATTCATACGTGAAGGCACACCCAACGGGTTAAGAACAAGATCAACAGGCGTCCCGTCTTCAAGGAATGGCATATCTTCAATAGGTACAACGCGCGACACCACACCTTTGTTTCCATGACGCCCTGCCATTTTATCCCCAGATTGTAATTTCCGTTTTACAGCTACAAAAACCTTGATTTTTTTCATAACGCCGGGGGGCAGTTCATCACCAGCTTGAAGTTTTTCGACCTTATTTTCAAAACGTGCCTGAACACGTGCTATGGCAGCATCATGCTCTCGACAAAGCGCCTCTAACTCAGCAACGATACTATCTGACGCGACAACAATATTACGCCATGTTGAGCGTGGATGCTCGTTAAGAATCTCTTCTGTAATGACCGTACCTGCTGTTATTCCACGGAAACCAGTCCCCGCCGTTTGGTTAAGGAGTTTTTCATGTAGGCGACTATAGAAAGAACGTTCCTGAATACTGATTTCATCATCACGATCTCTCGCAAGGCGTTCAATCTCAAAATGCTCAATCGCCATAGCACGTTCGTCTTTATCGACACCACGTCGCGAGAAAACGCGTACATCAATAACCGTACCCGTAGCCCCCGGCGGCAAGCGCAAAGAGGTATCACGTACATCAGAAGCCTTTTCTCCAAAGATTGCGCGTAAAAGTTTCTCTTCTGGAGTAACAAGGCTTTCACCTTTCGGAGTTACTTTCCCAATAAGAATATCACCAGGATTGACTTCAGCTCCAACGTAAATAATGCCTGCTTCATCTAAATTACGTAACGCATCTTCACCCACATTAGGAATATCACGGGTAATTTCTTCTTGCCCTAATTTGGTATCACGCGCCATAACCTCAAATTCTTCGATATGAATCGAGGTAAAAATATCATCTCGAGCAATACGTTCAGAAACAAGAATAGAGTCCTCGAAATTGTACCCATTCCACGGCATAAATGCGACAAGCACATTACGCCCCAAAGCAAGCTCTCCAAATTCTGTAGAAGAGCCATCGGCAATAATATCCCCCGCAGAAATACGATCCCCTACTACAACTAATGGACGTTGATTAATGCATGTCGATTGATTGGAACGTATATATTTCCGTAAACGATAGATATCAACGCCTTGCGTCACACCCTGCTCGTCTACGACATGCACAACAATTCGTGCCCCATCAATTTGGGCAACAACACCATTACGTTTTGCAATAATAACAGCCCCTGAATCCTGCGCGACGGCTGCTTCCATTCCTGTTCCAACTAATGGAGCATCAGAACGTAAAAGTGGCACTGCCTGACGTTGCATGTTTGATCCCATAAGAGCGCGGTTTGCGTCATCATGCTCAAGAAAGGGGATAAGAGCTGCAGCAACGGAAACAAGCTGTCTCGGAGAAACGTCACACGCCGTTACATCCACCGGAGGCACAAGACGGAAATCACCATTACGACGCACAGAAACAAGGTCAGAAACTAAAGCCCCTTTTTTATCAACTTTAGCGTCAGCCTGCGCGACAACTAATTTTTCTTCTTCCATAGCGGAAAAATATTTCCACCCTTCTTGAATTACCCCATCTTTAACAAGACGATACGGTGTTTCAATAAAGCCATATTGGTTTACTTTTGCATAAATAGCTAAAGAGCTAATAAGACCAATATTCGGCCCCTCTGGCGTTTCAATAGGACAAACACGCCCATAATGGGTAGGATGCACGTCTCGGATTTTAAAATTCGCACGTGCCTGCTCACGTGTTAAGCCGTTAGGTCCTAACGCAGAAAGACGGCGTTTATGGGTTACTTCAGACAGCGGATTTGTCTGATCCATAAATTGGCTTAATTGCGATGAGCTAAAAAACTCCCGGACTGCAGCAATAGCGGGTTTTGCATTGATAAGGTCATGTGGCATGACTGTATCAATATCAACTGCTGCCATCCGCTCACGAACAGCCCGTTCTACACGCAATAACCCGCCACGATATTGATTTTCTATTAACTCATTGACGGAACGTACACGACGGTTTCCTAAATCGTCAATATCATCAACCTGTCCACGTCCATCTCTTAAGTCACAAAGAACTTTCAAAACACGAATAATATCTTCTTTACAGAGAACATGCACTGTATCTGGTATATCCAAATCAAGACGCATGTTCATCTTGACACGACCAACAGCCGACAAATCGTAATAATCGGTTTCAAAAAAACGTTCACGGAATTTTGCCTCAGCGTTTTCGGCAATCGTCCGCTCCCCATGATGCATAACGCTGTAAATATCAATCAGGGCGTCTTCACGGCTTGTATATTTATTCTTAACTAATGTATCGCGAATCCACGCCCCATGTGCACTGTTGATGACCAAAACAGGAAACTCAGACAAACCAGCCTTTTCTACTGTCTCTAAAAAAGCTTGAGTAACTTCTGAAGCTGCCGCAGCATAGATTTCACCCGTCTCATTATTAACAATGTCACGCGCTATGTAAAAACTTGTTAGATCTTCATTGTTAACAATAACTTCTTGCGTTTTTTTGGCAATTCGACGCAAAAGGCTTACCGTAAGCCTTGTTCTTTTTGGAAGAATAACTTCCCCTGTCTGCGCATCTATTAAAGGTGCAGAAAATTCCATACCACGGAAAAAATTTACATCAAACGGACAAGACCAGCCTTTTGGTGTCTTTGTAAAATTTAATGTTTCATAAAAACAGGCAAGGATTTCATTATCATCCATACCTCGAATTTCCATGGAGTCAACATCACCCCCCTCAGCCCGTTTTTCCTCGCGTGCTTTGATAGAGGCTTCACTTTCTAAAGCATAAAGGAAAGTTGTTACCGGCACTCTCCGCTTACGGTCACCCCCTATAATGGTATAGAGCAACCCATCTGAATCAAACTCAAAGTCAAGACGTGAGCCACGATAAGGAATAATTTGTGCACGGAAAAAATATTTATCAGGAGAGTGTGGTTTTCTAAATTTATCAAAAAAGACACCCGGAGAACGGTGCATCTGGCTTACAATAACACGCTCCATACCATTGATAATAAATGTACCGCTTTCAGTCATAAGGGGAATATCACCCATATAAACAGGCTGCTCTTTTATGTCACGAATAGAGCGTACCCCGGTATCTTCATCAAAATCCCACACAAAGAGACGTAAAATAATTTTTAACGGCGCAGCATAAGTTAAGTCGCGCTGAATACATTCTTCAATATCATATTTTGGTTCTTCAAACTCGTAGCGAACAAATTCTAAACGCCCACGCCCTGCAAAATCATCAATAGGGAAGATTGAAGAAAAAACCCCTTGTAAACCTATCAGCTTACGCTCATCAGGTGCCACACCAACCTGAAGAAATGCCTCATAAGAATTACGCTGCACATCAATAAGGTTCGGCATCGGAGCAATTTCAGGAATCCGCCCAAAATTTTTACGAATTCTCTTCCGCTCTATAAACGATTTGACAACTACACTCATCGCCATTCCCCGCTGCTCTACCTTGTCATTTCCGAACTCATAAAGGAATCTCAATTCCTTTATATGGTAACTCTTAGATAAATCTGTAACAAGCAAACGGGCAGAGGCACACCCCTACCCGAAAACCCAGAAAATCCCTACACCCACTTTAAAAGTAGGTTGTAGATTTTACTATTTTATTTCAACAGTCGCGCCGTTATCCTCAAGGAGCTTTTTAATTTTAGCTGCTTCCTCTTTATTGACACCTTCTTTGACTGTTTTTGGCGCACCTTCAACCAAGTCCTTCGCCTCTTTCAGACCTAAACCTGTAATACCGCGAATTTCTTTAATAACGTTGATTTTCTTGTCACCAGCAGAAGCTAAAACAACCGTAAATTCGGTTTGTTCTTCAGCAGCAGGTGCTGCGGCTGCAGCTGCGGCAGGAGCCGCCGCAACAGCAGCAGGCGCTGCAGAAACACCCCATTTATCTTCCAAAAGTTTTGAAAGCTCTGCTGCTTCTAAAACAGTCAAAGAAGAGAGTTCATCAACAAGCTTTACAAGATCAACCATTTGTTTATTTTCCTAACATCATAAATTTTACATAAAACATAAAACAGAGACACTCTTACAGAGTAACACGCATCGTACCCCATTTAAAAGGGAACTTATGCTGCATCACCTGTTCTGGCGTAAGCACCAAACACGCGTGCGAGTTGTGCCGCAGGCGCTTGAGACAGCGTTGCAACACGTGTTGCTGGTGTAGAGACAAGCCCTACGAGCTGCGCCCTCAACACATCAAGAGATGGCAATTCTGCCAATGCTTTGATACCAAAGACATCAAGCACCTGTGTGCCAAGAGAACCACCAAGTATCTCAATCTTATCGTTTGTCTTAGCAAAATCGACAATAACCTTCGCCACGACAACAGGGTCTTCTGCCCATGCAAGCGCAGTGGGGCCTTTGAGAATCGGCACAATACCACTGAATCGAGACCCCTCCAAGGCGAGAACGGCTAGCCGGTTTTTAACAACTCTATAATTGGCACCTACTGCCCGCACTTTACGACGCAAATCCGTTACATCGGCTACAGTCAAGCCAGAATTTCTGGTCACTACAACCATAGACGTTTGCGCGAAAACATCAGACAAAGAAGCAACAAGAGCTTTCTTTTCCGTACGGTTCAAATCCCGTCTCCGTCTAGTTCCCCTTTAAAGGAACGGTTGGCCTTTAGATCTTACTACACATGCAATAAGACCCACTCATTCTGCCCTATAAACGGAATACCTAGCACGCTGAAAACTTCAGCTTAAACTGTTAAGTACCCCCGTCTACCTCCCGCTAGTTTTTTTCAACCACTTAAAGGTGACCCCACGTGAGGTTTTGGACAGGTTGAAGGTGCTAAAAAAGCACCTTCTCATGACCTACACCAAGTAAAGTCATGACATTTTTTCCCTTATTGTTCCTTTACGAAACAACAAAAGCTGATACATCTACTGTAACACCAGGCCCCATCGTAGAAGATAAAGCCACTTTTTGTAAATACGTCCCTTTTGAAGCCGCAGGTTTAGCTCGTTGAACAGCCTCAACAAAAGCACGAATATTTTCTACCAGTTTCTCAGTGCTAAAAGAGGCTTTCCCAATAGGAGCATGCACAATACCAGCCTTTTCAGCACGATACTCAACCTGTCCAGATTTAGTCGCCTCAATAGCCCCACGAACATCCATGGTAACAGTCCCCAATTTAGGATTAGGCATTAAGCCACGCGGTCCGAGAATTTTCCCTAAACGACCGACCAAAGCCATCATATCAGGAGTAGCAATACACCGATCAAAAGCAATATCGCCAGACTGCACTTTTTCTAACAGATCCTCTGCCCCAACAACATCTGCACCAGCAGATTTTGCTTCTTCTGCTTTAGCACCACGAGCAAACACACCCACTCGTAAAGTTTTACCCGTACCATTAGGGAGAGAAACAAGCCCACGCACCATTTGGTCCGCATGACGCGGGTCAACCCCCAGATTAAGTGCAATTTCTATTGTCTCATCAAATTTCGCTGTCGCATTTGTTTTGACTAAAGCCACAGCCTCATCAAGACTATACACTTGGCGAGCAACAATTTTAGCCCGAGCGGCGGCGAGACGTTTATTTTTTGCCATAATCAGCCCTCCACCACATCAATACCCATAGAACGCGCAGACCCAATCAACATACGCACGCTCCCGTCAATGTCATTTGCATTCATATCTTGTTGTTTTTGAGCAGCAATTTCACGAATTTGAGCCATCGTGACTTTTCCTGCAGAAGCACCTTTTCCAACAACAGAGCTTCCTTTAGAAATTTTAGCAGCCTTAAGTAAGAAATAGGTGTTAGGCGGCGTTTTCGTAATAAAACTAAATGTACGATCGGCATATGCTGTAATCACCACGGGTATAGGCATTCCCGGTTCAAGGTTTTGTGTTTGCGCATTAAAGGCTTTACAAAACTCCATAATATTTAAGCCACGCTGACCAAGAGCAGGACCAACAGGAGGAGAAGGATTCGCCTTACCTGCAGGTATCTGAAGCTTGATGTAGCCAACAACTTTTTTAGCCATATCCTGGGCTCCTTATCATTAAACCAGGACCGCGGTTCACACGATTCTTAAGCAAAAAGGATGATACTCCCAACAGAGGATCTTACTTTTAGCTATCTCCCACGTTCCAAATGTCATTTCAAATATGCAAGTCGCCTTTCTAATGGATATTTACACCTTTGTCAAGTCTCAATCGAATCTTATTTACGCTACAATCCAAATCTTAAGAAATGAAATCATTGTCTTATATTTCCGAAATAAAATAACTATATTTTTAACTTGCAGCTATTTTACCCCCTCCCTCCGAAATTTTACGCGCTTTATGAAAAGTCACCCGAAAGCACGTTCCAACACCCTTAGGACCAGAATCTATCGTAATCTCTGCATCATGAAGAAAAGCAATTGCTTTAACAAGACTTAGCCCTAAACCACACCCGGGCACATGTCTACTTTTATCCGAACGATAAAAACGCGAGAGCACAGCTTGTCTTTCTTCAGGACTAATACCAATGCCTGTATCTGTTACTGTGACAACAGCACACCTCCGCGTATTTCTCATACTTAAAATAATATCCCCCTCTTCAGGTGTAAATTTAATAGCGTTATCAACAAGGTTGGCAACCATTTCAATCAATAAATGTTTATCCCCTAGTACTTGAATATCTTCTCTTTCAAAATGCTTAAGAAGTTGTTTATTTTCCATTTCCGCTATAGGCTCGTACAAATCATACACTTCGTTAAGAAGATCGCCGAGACAAACAACTTCAAAGGCTTCCTTTCGTCGGCTATTTTCTAATTCAGCAATGCGTAGCAAAGCGGTAATCACTGACAAACATTGATCCAAATCCCCAATCGCTTGACCAATCACTTTATTAGAAGCGGTATAATCTCCCCCCTCTGCTATAACAAGAGCACGCTCTAAACGAGCCCGTAACCGAGAAAGCGGTGTTCTTAAATCATGTGCAATATTATTGCCAACCTCACGCATATCCTCCATAAGATGCTCAAGTTTATCAAGCATATGATTAACGCTATTAGCCAGCTGTTCTATACCATCATATTGTCTCGCACTCACAGGCAAACGTTCGTGAATATTCCCGTCCATAATTTTTTGTATCGCCTCATGCATTTTCTTCACACGCGACAAAGCATGGTAACCTAGAAGAATGCTCAAAAATAAAGCAAACAAAAAAACTGGCACCACAGAAACAAGCATTGCCCGCTGTAGCATCAGTTTTTGTTCTATCAAAAAACGCAAACCACATCCGAGCACAAGAAAACTGCCGCATGATAGTTGAACAGCCAAAACATGCAAAGAATATGATTTACCATTTTCGGAATGCACTTTGACAAAGTGTAATTTACCATCAACGACAAGATTTTTAGGCCATATAGGCATATTCCCAACAATGGGCTTATGCTCTGATGTAAACACCTCAACCCGATTTACAAGAATATGCAAATCCCCTACGATGTGGTTACTTACAACATATTTAAGGTGTTCTAATGGCATACGGGAGAGTGTATCAGCGTCTTTTTTGAGAACTTTTGTTAAACGCTCAACTTCAACACTCTCTATATGTGCATAAATCAACCAAAATTGTGCAAGGAGAACGCCCATCATGGCAAAAAGTGCCATGAAAGAAATACGGAAAATCGCCGTTCTAAAAAGGTCAGTCAGAAACACGTAACTGAAACCCAACTCCCCGAACGCTTTGAATAAACGACTCCTGACCAGGCAAATCAATTTTACGACGCAACCTTCCTACATGGACGTCAACAAGATTCGTTCTTGGAATAAAACGATATTGCCAAACATCTTCTAAAAGCATAGCACGTGTTAGCACTTGCCCAGGACGACGCATAAAATAGGTCAGTAAACGAAACTCTCTCGGTAATAAAGTAATTTCGTTGCCATTACACCACGTACGCCGCTCAACAAGATCCATTTCTAACGGACCAACACATAACCTCGTTTCCCGCGTATCAGAAGGACGGCGTAACAATGCTTCAAGCCGTAGCAGCAACTCCTCAACAACAAAAGGCTTTGTAAGGTAATCATCACCCCCTGCTTTGAGACCATCAATCCGATCATCAACAGCCGATAGGGCTGAAAGAACTAAAACAGGTGTATAAATTCCCTGCTGATGCATTTTTTCGATAATCGAAAGTCCCTCTATACCGACGCCATCTACACTTGGCAACATTCGATCAATAATCATAACGTCGACTTCATCGTTAAGCGCGGCTTCTAGTCCAGCATCCCCGTTATTAACGTGCTTGACACAAAACCCGCGATTGTCTAACGCAGAAACAATTTCTTCTGCAATAACATGATCATCTTCAATAAGAAGAACTTTTCTTTTTTCTGGATCTTGTAATGCTTCTGGCACGTTAATCTCCCTTTTTGATTCACTCAGTTATATTTCATAGTCTCTCTTTTTACTATTTCTCTATTTCCTCTCTATATCTAGTAAATTCGCTTTCAGAATTACACAACAGACATAATATATTTATTAATCCCTTTTACTCACCTTCTATGTCATATGCTGTTTCTGTGATGATTCCATGAGATGTGGAAAGTACCTCTTGTTCTTCTTGAGATGCATCAGAAAGATCTTTCAATTTACGGCTAACGACGCGTGTACGCTTACGCGCTTCCTCTATAGAGGTTGACATTGTCTGCGCATTACGCGCCAATTTATCAAGCACTGTGTCCATACGTATCATTTCTTGTTTGGTCACTAATAAAAGAGAAGCGATAGCCTCGGTTTTTTCCTCTAGTGCTAATGTAACATACCCTAAGTGAATCGTTCTTATTAAAGCGGGCATCAAGGCAGGACCCATAAGTATGATTCGAAATTGTCGCCCTATTTCATCTATTAAGCCAGGAATACGTGCGACTTCTGTATAGAGCCCATCGGTTGGCAAATAGAGCACAGCAAATTCTACCGTTTGAGGAGGTTGAATGTATTTTGTCGCAATTTTACGTGCTTCAAGCCTTACCGTATTTTCTAAAGATTTACGTGCCGCTTTTTCTGCAACACTATCGCTTTCCTCTATCGCGTTTAATAATCGTTCATAAGATTCTGTTGGAAATTTACTATCGAGAGGCAATAATGGTCAAATAGCCCCCCGCACAGGCATACGAAGAGCAAATTCAACCACTTCGTTCCCTTTTCCAAGTCGAACATTGCTTTCATAGGCTTCGGGTGGAAGAATATCCTCCAAAATAGCACGTAATTGCGTCTCCCCCCACCCCCCGCGCGTTTTGATATTACTAAAGAGTTTTTTGAGGTCACCAATTTGGGCCGTCATAGCATGAACTTCTCCCACGGCTTTTTGCATGGCGGAGAATTGTTCTAAAACACGCTGAAACGAAGTCTGCATTTGTTGTTCTACAGAATGATGCAGTTGTTCTGTCACCGATTGCCGAATTTCTGCCAATTGTCGGGTAGAGGCTTCTATAAGTGCCTGCATCGCCTCGGCTTGTGCAGCACGTGCTTCGGCTTGTTCACGTCCTATAACGTTCGACAGAGTCCCTAGTCTCTCCGCTATAACTGTATGCAATCCCTCAACACGTGCCCCAAGGGCGCGTTCTGTTTCCGCTACTGCTGAACGTTGTCCTGTTATTTCAGCACGTATAACAGAAAACTCACGCTCAATAAGAGTCGAAAAACGAGTAAGCCCCTCATTTTCTGCACTTTGCTTTTTTCTCTCCAATAAGAAAAAAGCAACCCCTAGACCCATTCCAAAAGCCCCAAGGCATAAAAGTATTATTACCGTTAATGACATTCCTAAAGAAAGATTAAAAGAACTTAAATTTGGGTCTACTAACATTCTATTAATTGTCGCTTCTCCTTTGAAAGAGTAAAATTTCTATGCACACATCTGAGAGATTATAGCAAGAGAATATAATAGGCTTTTTTAGTCGGATCAATTAACGATTCCGATTATACTTACCATCGACAACGCTACTTAACTTGTTAAATACGTTCTTAAATGCGTTCTTGATTGTATTTCCTATAATGGCGCGTCACTTTTGACAGAAAAACATAAAAATAGATAGCAAAAAACAAAAAAAAACACCCTTGCGGGTGTTTTTCAGAGAATTAGAATTTACTTTATTTTCGATAGACACCCTTTCTCTCATCGTAGAGTGTTATTATCGTCAGACGCTTAAACGTCCTCCCCCATACGCGTCGTTTCTACAAAATGTTCTGTTGCCTCATCAAGGGCACGGGTTTTACGTCCACCCGGTCCGTGTACGTAGAGTTCTTTACGATCAATTTTTTGAACGGCGTCGGGTTTCATTGGCATAAGATAACGCGCTTGGCGCTGATGATCAGCCAATTGCAAAGCAGGATTAAACACAGAGTTAAATTTCCACAACATTTTAATAAAATTTGTTTGCCCATTTTTCAACAAATTGAACGCGATCCCCGCGGTATCTTTAAGGGCTTGCCATCCCATATGTTTCATGTTGAGAACTTGTTGGGTTTTAACAAGCTCCTCATAAAACTCGGGTAAAGGCAATTTTGTTGGCAAAACAGCGTGTTGAATATCAAAAAGGCGATAATCACGCGTTGTAAGACGGCGTGCTTCTTTATGCCAAATTTCTGTGCCCGGGTAAGGGGTCGTCACTGAAATATTCACAATTTCTGGAATTTCAAGGCACCACTGCCGCACCGTTTCAAACCTTGCCTTATCCCACGATGGATCAGCAATAATATTGATAGCGACAATAAGCCCTAAAGAACGCGCATAATCTAAAGCCTCAAAATTCTTATCTAAAGAGACACGTTTACGGAATTGTTTAAGCCCTTCTTCATCAACAGCTTCCATGCCTATAAAAATGTAAGAGAGACCGATTTCACTCCATACGCGGAAAACTTCTTTATTACGCAGTAAAACATCAGCACGCGTTTCGAGGTAATATTCTTTTTTAATACCGCGTTTTTTAATTTCCTCAGCAATAGCCATGCCGTGCTCTGCATGCACAAAAGCAACGTCATCGACAATAAAAATACCCGGTTCTTTTATTTCCTCTAATTCCTCAGCAATGACATTTGGGCTTGCAGTACGATAAGAGCGACCGTAAAACGTCCATGCTGAGCAAAATGTGCAATCCCATGGACAGCCCCGCGCAAATTCGATTGAGGCGGCAGGGTCTAATGTGCCAATAAAATATTTTTTACGATGACGTAATAAATCACGTGCCGGGCGAACGGTATCAAGTGACTTAACAAAAATAGGAGCTGGTCCCTCCCCTTCTGTTGTCAAAACACCGGGCACGGTAAGAATATCGTTTCCTTTGCTGATCGCCTCTAATAATAAGCCTATTGTAGCGTCTCCCTCCCCTCTGAGAATACAATTCACCGTTCCTTCGGAAAGGGATAAAACATCTTTTGCAATAAAAGAAACAGAATGGCCGCCAATCACCTGAAAAACAGACGGCAGGCGATAACGCGTTGCCCGACATAGATCAAGAATTTCTGGCACATTAGCAAGATAGTTGCCCGAATAACAAACAACATCGGGTTGAAACTCTTGAAGAAGTTTCCAATAGTCTTGATGTGTTTCAACCTGAAGATCAATAATCTGTACATCATGCCCTGCCTGACGTGCGGCTCCGGCGACAAGTTCTAAGCCCAAAGGTTCTAACCTTAAAAAAACCCTTGTATACATCAAAGCGCTTGGGTGAACGGCTAAAACTTTCATGATATTCCTTTCCGCTTAAACGGATTTAACGGATTAATTTAATATATTGACGTTTTTTATTGTTTCTCATTATCGCGTAGGGAGCACGAACATTTGCTCCCCTCATGTCTTATGCTTATGACATGCTTACGCAAATAAACACACCTTTTCTCTACAGAGTCGTAGGGGAATGACTCCAAAATTTTTGGCATGCTCTTTAGCATTTAACGCGTTTTTAACGCACTCTGTTCACCACAATTACGGTACAATTTCTGCTTCAGAAAAGAAGAAACGAATTTCACCAGCGGCGTTTTCTAGGCTATCAGAACCATGAACAGAGTTTGCTTCGATATTTTCAGCAAATTGGGCGCGTATAGTATGTGGTTCAGCTTTAGCAGGATCTGTTGCCCCCATAACGTCACGATTTTTAGCAACAGCATTTTCCCCCTCAAGAACTTGTACCACAACAGGTCCGGAAACCATAAACGAAACAAGTTCATGATAAAAAGGACGGTCTTTATGAACAATATAAAAAGCCTTTGCTTGCTCTGGCGTAAGGCGTATACGTTTTTGCGCGACGATTCGTAACCCTGCCTCTTCCAACAGAGCGTTAATTTTCCCCGTGAGATTCCGACGTGTAGCATCAGGCTTAATAATGGAAAGAGTACGTTCTTTACTCATAAAACTCTCCTGTAATATATAAATAGACTATTTTTACTATTTAGCGTATCGAGTAAGAACCCCCTTTAAGGTGTTTGCTCAACTCTATGGCGTATTTTATGCTCTATTTTCTTTTGTAAAGCAAGGTTTACGCTTAAAAACACTTGAAAATACGCTTTAACCTTAAAAGGTAACCCTATTGTGTCATAACACTGTTTCAGTTTTTAGACCTTTAGATTTTTAGGTAGATTTTAGACTTATGGATACACCTCCCTTACGTAAACCGCCGCCCCTTTGGCAAGAAAGCCTATTAAAACTTTTACGCGCGACCATCATTACAACCACCTTAGGCATGTTTATATGGCTTTTAGGCGATGTGTTGATGATTGTTTTTGCTTCGATTCTTTATGCTATTGTGCTAAATGGATTATCGAATAGTTTAGTCCGTTATTCACGGTCGCGCTTGTCTTATTACCGGGCATTAAGCCTCGTTATTATTAGTGTTCTTTCTTTCGGTTCTCTTCTCTTTTGGCATAGTGGTGCCTCTATTGCTGATGAAGCCATTAAACTTCAACAGGCTTTACGCCAACAAGAAATCTCCCTTTATAATTCCTTAAAAGATAATTCGATTGGGCAGGTCTTTTTAGAATATCTTGTACCCTCCTCAGGGCATTTACACCAAAACAACGAAAATGGCGTTGCATCACTTGGATCACGTATTGCCGAATCGATAACAGGTGTTCTTGGGTCAGCTTTTGGAGCACTTGGTAACACTTTCGGGGCTTTAGGCACTATTGTCATTGTTCTTATTGCAGGGACTTATTTCGCGGCAGATCCTTCCATGTATGCCAATGGATTTTTACGCCTTATCCCCGCCGTACAACGCCCTCATATACGCTTTTTAATGATTCGCTCAAGTACAACGCTTCGCTCATGGGTGGCCGGTCAATCTTTAGATATGCTTGTTGTTGGTCTCCTTACAACTCTTGCACTGTGGCTTATTGGCGTCCCCCTCCCCTTTGCATTAGGATCTTTAGCAGGCATATGTAATTTTATCCCTTATATTGGCACAATTATTGGAGCCGTTCCGGCGCTTTTGCTTTCCCTGCCGTTAGGAATGCATAAAACTATTATCGTTGCCATTGCTTATATGATTATTCAATCTTTTGAGGGGTACGTTTTAACCCCCCTTATTCAACGGCACGCCGTTCAAATGCCCGCAGCGATTACTGTCCTTTCACAAACTCTATTTGGGGCAATATTAGGTTTTCCGGGTCTTATTTTTGCAACGCCACTCACAGCTGTTCTTTTATCAATTTTAGACGGCGTTACGGAACCGCTTTCTGAGGAAGATCGTATTCCTTAAGGTCAAGAGGTGTATTTTTTAAACGTGGTACAAAAGGCACAATTTTTTATTTTGTTTTGATTTTATAAAAATAATATTAGAAATTGTTTTTTATATCATTGACAGCTGTCTTTTTAAGTCTTACTTTCAGCGAAATTGGTAAGTTTAGGGGCTTTACCCCCCCCCCGTATGAGTGGGATATGTTCTTCTATTTTGGAATCACTCCTTCTACCTATAAAGGGTATTGACGATGCGTTTTAGCTTTAACAAACGTCTTTTAAGTTCTGCGGCTACACTTACTTTTGCCTTTCTACCCCCCCCCTCTCCATAGCTTTAGCAGGAACTATATCAGGCTTATATGTAGACGGTGGTGCCGGCTA
>JAFVHT010000055.1 GCA_017474285.1 Acetobacter sp. | reverse complement strand
CCCACCACCAAGAAATTTATGCTCACCAAAATAGCCTTCTTCTAGTCTATCTAATCGCCTTGAAACACGACCATAAGCCTCATGGTTACGTAACTTTTAAACCACTTTGCAAATACTTTCGTCTTCTCTATCGTGTATTTCTTGGTTTATTTTAAACACGCTAGATATGTTTACTAATATAGTGCAGGTTTGAGAAAGAAGCCATTGTTATAACAATCTGTCCACGATAACATTGACAAACCTGCGTATACGATTACTTATTTGATAATATTTATTTGATGATATCTTTTAAAAAGGTTCTCGCCTTTATTTCTCAATCTATCAATGACTATAAAACTTTGTAGATAGCCTATGAGACGTTGTTCGTGATCATCAATTTGTTTTAAATAAAAACCAAAACCTCTTAAAGGCTTGTTGAAAAACAAGGGGCTCCTTGTTTTAGAGAGGTGTTTTTGAGCGTGTTTTCTTTACCCATCTCTTTTTGAGCTTGTTCTTTTGCCCGTTCTTTTGTCTGTTTTTGGGCTTGTTGGGCGAGTTCTTCGCGATAGGTATCAAACACGGAAGCGATATGTCGTAAAAAGGGACGTCCTTTCTCTGTAACGTTTATGGTACTCCCGCACAGCGTGATAAGCTCATCTTGGATAAAAGGCTCTAAAGCCGCGCGTTCTTTTTCCCACTTTAGCGCCCCATTTGTCCCTTCCTCTGGTGTCCATGAAGAAAGAGCTTTTGCCCCCTGTTGAGAGTCTTGTTGAGCGCAAAAACAAGACTCAAAAGGATTTTGAAGATCAACGCATAAATCACACATAAGACGCTCTATAATTGCCCAACGGAGGCGATCTTCTTCCCTACGAGCCACCCCACGCGCTGTAGGAAGATGCTCTGACTCGGCTAACGCGCGACTATATTGCGCAGCGGCAACATGATTTTGCGTAAAACCTTGTGGCAACATAGAAACGGCAGAAGCCCCTACGCCTATCAGCGCCTGACATGTGTCCACTGTATAGCCTTGAAAATTACGATGCAATGTGCCCGCCCGCGCTGCACATGCCATAGAATCGGTTGGCAAAGCATAGTGGTCAAGCCCGATTTTTTCATAACCAGCGTCCTCAAAAACGCGTTCAAGGCACGCCCGTTGGGCTAACCGTTCCGCTGAATCGGGAAGAGCTTGCTCGGGCATAAGTTGCTGGCGTTTTTGCTTCCACGGCACATGGGCATACCCAAACACCGCTAATCTTTCGGGTTTGAGTGTCACAATTTGTAACGCGGTTTGCGTGACACTTTCTTGCGTTTGATAGGGAAGTCCATAAATAAGGTCAATATTGACCCCGCCTATACCAGCTGCGCGTATTTGTTCAACCGCGTTTTTAGTTTGCTCGAAACTTTGTAACCGCCCACAGACTTGTTGCACTTGGGGGTTAATATCTTGCACACCGAGACTGATTCTATTAAAACCTAAAGCCCCCAAAACAGGCGGATATTCTACAGGAACATGACGCGGATCAAGCTCCATGGCTATTTCGCCATTTGGATCTAATGTAAAAAGCGTTGCAATAGTTTGCATAATGTCACGCAACGCATCAAGAGGCAATGTTGTGGGTGTGCCACCTCCAAAATGGATATGTTGCACCCGCCTCTGCCCGACAAGACGAGCGACGCGATGCAATTCCTCTTTGAGGGTTTCAGCATAGGCACGCCGTTGGGCTTCCTGCCGCACCACAGAAGTATTACACCCACAAAAACGGCATAATTCATCACAAAACGGTACATGACAGTACAGCGAAATAGGCGATCCTATAGGAAGCGCCGAAAGCCATGTTTGCGCATGAGAAAACCCGACAGAAGCCGTAAAGCTGGCTGCTGTCGGGTAGCTTGTATAGCGTGGCAGGTTGCCCCCATAACGCTTAATCAGCGCTGAAAGTTCTGCCACACCCATCAAAAAACTAAATCCTCAACCCTATATCTTAGAAAAAGCGATAGGTGATACCAGCAGAAACCACTGTCGGGTCAAGAGAATCGTGAACCGTAACGCGGGTCACCGCTCCTTGTGGCAAACCACCAACGCTGACATCATTCAGATCTTTAGCCCACGCGTGCATACGGGCAAAGATTTGTTTAATATCAAGGTTAAAGAACCAGTTGCCGACGAGTTGGTAATCGAAACCAGCATTGACGAGTGGGCCACCTGTAAAGCCTGCGTTAAGCCCAATACCTGACCTTGTAAGGTTGCTATGCTCGTCGTGGAACCAAGCGAAAGAACCACCCACACCGACATAGGGGTTAAAGCGTTTATGCGGACGGAAGTGCCATGCCAACGTTAATGAAGGCGGCAACACCCATGCTGTGCCAGCATTGATAGTACCAAGAGACTTACCAAGAGCAGGAACCGTGACATCACGTAACATGACTTGGTGACGCGTGCTGGTTGCAATAAGACCAATTGACAAATTGTCGGTTAAGAAATATTTCAAGGTCAGTTCTGGCATCACCGCGTTAGAGGTGTGAATACTCCCGCCAAGTGGGACCATAGTGCTACCAGGGATAGTGCTACCATTGAGGGTTACCCCTTTTGTGTTCGCCCAAAGTCTATCATCACGATCTTGCGGCATAATATAAACAGCTGAGAGTGTTACTGTAAAATTCCCACGCCCTAAACCAATTTCTGTATTGGCACAAGTTTCGAAAACACCACAATGTCCTTTTGCCTTAGGAGCATCGGGGATATGACTCATCACAGGAGCATTGACATAGGCTCTGTTAGGTGTTTGTGCTTTGGCAACGTCTGCAAAAGTCGCAAATCCAGCAACCATAGCAGTAAACGACGTAAAAAGAGAACGAATCTTAGACATTGTTGTAAATTAACCTTCATTGGTTGGAAAACTGATAAATGAATAAGATCACGTTTAATCCTTTCGAGCATTGATGTAAATCAATTTCTGCGTGGTTTGGCGCTTTTCATAAAAAAAACAAGCACGCTGTTGCTTTTTTGCACCAACTTCCCTTTCTTCTTTTTATTCTTTTGAGCGAATTCCTTTATTCTTTTCCTTTCTCTTTTGTTTTCGTTCTCTTTTTTGGGAAGGGGGAGAATTCTTCGCCCCTTCCTTATAAAGACAAAAGGAATCGCGCTGCTTGCTTTTTGTAAAGTCTTAGAAAAAAAAACGCAGTGATTTTTTTGCAATGAGTTCACATTTTGGGAGTTCACATTTTGGAAAAGTTTGAAAACAAATTCTTAAATAAGGATTGGAATAAAAAAATGAACTCAAAGAGTCAATCTAATCTGATTAAATCTCATGACGAAATACACGATAGAGAAGACGAAAGTATTTGCAAAGTGGTTTAAAAGTTACGTAACCATGAGGCTTATGGTCGTGTTTCAAGGCGATTAGATAGACTAGAAGAAGGCTATTTTGGTGAGCATAAATTTCTTGGTGGTGGG
>JAFVHT010000054.1 GCA_017474285.1 Acetobacter sp. | reverse complement strand
TAACACAAATACCCCTAGATCTGGTGAACAACAAAAACGCCTAGAAGATACCTTCCTCGCTAGACCTCTCCAATAAAAATAAAAAAACCTCAAAAAAAAAGAGTAAAACACAATCCGTAAAATCTCTCAGCAATGAAAGAGCGTCTCTGCCCTGAGGGGGGAGCGGAAAACGTTAGGAGATATTGGTAGAGTTTCTATGTGTAAACGAATTTGAAAAGTGAAACGTCAGACGTTGGTGATGTTCCGTTTTATAAAATTGGCACATTTGGAAAGACAGAGAACGCTTTTATCTCAAAAGAACTATTTCAGAAATACAAAGAAGCCTATTCATATCCAAATAAAGGAGATGTTTTAATCTCTGCTGCTGGGACGATAGGAAGAAGTGTTATTTTTGACGGCAAGCCTGCCTATTTCCAAGATTCTAATATTGTTTGGATTGCAAATGATGAAACAAAGATTTTGAATCGTTTTCTTTATTATTGGTATCAGATGAAACCGTGAAAAGTATCTACAGGTGGAACAATCGACAGACTTTATAACGACGATATTACAAAAACCAAGGTTCCCATTCCTCCGCTAGAGATTCAACTAAAATCGTGGAAATCCTCGACCAATTCCATACGCTGACGACAAGTCTTACTGAAGGTATTCCGGCAGAGATAGAAGCCCGTAAAAAACAATATGAATACTACAGAAATAAACTCCTCACTTTCAAACCAAAACAATAAAACACTTAACACCTTAACAATAAAAAAATAACTAACATCAGAGAAAATAATTCAAACCGAATAAAAAACGAAGTTATAAAAAGGGGAAATGTTTTAGACATTTCCCCTTTATTCTTTTTCTTCCTTCCTGTTCTCTTTTTCCTAAAGTGTAAAGGATTAAGGTGTAAAGGAGTTTGTTGGCGGAACTTTTTTAACAGGTAAATTCAAACGCTTCGCGTTTTGGTCTTGCGTTAAGCCTGTTGGTCCTTCTGCAACTTGAGGAGGAACATTCGCCATTAAATCAGGACGCGCCCAGCAATCAACGCCGTTCCAACTCTTGGTACAATAAGCCTGTGGCATAGGTGGACGACGGGGAGGGGCGCACCAATCTTCCCCTTCTTGAACGTAGCCAACGCTACATTCACGCCCTGTAACGCGACTCGCTATATAGTCAGGAGAGCAGCCACTTAAAATGACAATGCCAAGGAGTGCTAAGTAGTATTTCTTTTTTTGCATATTATCTCTTTATCCTCCAAAACTGCGTACAAGTCCACCAGAAACCATTTGCCATCCATCTACCATAACAAAAAAGATTAACTTAAACGGAAGCGAAATGGTTGCAGGGGGTAACATCATCATACCCAAACTCATCAGAACACTCGCTGTAACAAGGTCAATCACAAGAAAGGGTAAATACAATAAAAACCCCATTTCAAACCCACGTCTTAATTCTCCTACCATAAAAGCGGGGATTAAAATACGCCAAGGTACTTTTGAAGACAGAGTAGGGGGAGGGATATTGGCTAAATGCGCGAACGTGTTCACATCAGCAGGGCGGGCATGGGAAGCCATAAAGGTACGGAATGGCTCTGCTGCGGCTTTAAGACCATCAATTTCACTCACTTGCCCATTCATCATGGGTTGAACGCCCTGCGTCCATGACTGCTCGAGAACAGGCTGCATGACAAAAAAGGTAAGAAAGAGAGCAAGACCAATCAGAACCATATTAGGGGGCGTTCCCTGTGCCCCTAAAGCGCCACGTAATATGGAAAGAACAACAATAATCCGCGTAAAAGCGGTGACCATAATTAAAAGACTTGGTGCAATCGATAAAACCGTAATAAGAGCGGTAAGCTGTATTAAACGGCTTGTTGTTCCGGGGTCTCCACTTTTGCCTAAATCAATAGAAATCGATTGTGCCTGTGCAGGGATAGGCATAAAAATGAACGTTAATGCAAGCCCTAAAAGAGCGAGAGGAACGCCTATCCTTAAAATGTTTTGTAAAATGCGATAGGTTGGGAGTAGCGTTTTCAAGGCGTAGACTCCATGGTTTGACTATTCTCTTCATGTCGAAGGGTTTCCGCAAAACTATCGGATAAGGAAGGTCGCTCGGAAAGGGGAATCCATCCTAAAAAAACATCATTTCCGCCTCCTGTAAGGACAATACAGTGACGGGAACCACAACGAATAAGACTCACACGGCGGCGTTGGTCTAAAGAGAGCGTTTCAACAAGAGAGAGGTAACGCGTACGTTTATTACCAATTAAGTAAGGTTCTAAATATTTAAGACCATAGCGACAAAGCAAAATCAAAGTAATAACAATAACAAACGATACAAACACCGTGAGTACCGTTGTTGTCATGGAGGCTGTATTATGCGCAAACGACGCCGTTAAAGGCGTGTCTTTAGGAAGAACGTTTGACGCAGTATTGGACATGTATGATTCTGGTTTGGTGTTTTTTAATTGGCAACGGCTGCAGAAGCAGCAGAAGAAACAATTTCTGTCATTGTAACACCAATATGGTCATCGTCCATAACAACAATTTCACCTTTAGCAATCAAACGATTGTTCGCGTAGATGTCTACGGTCTCGCCTAATTTCTTATTAAGTTCGACAACAGCGCCCCGACCAAGTTTAATAAGCTGATTAACAGGCATTGTCGTTGACCCTACAACGGCGGTAATTTTTACCGGAATTTCATAAACAGCGTCGATATTGGGGATCGCCCGAGTATGATCATTAGGATCGTTAATAGGAGTAGGAATTTCTTCATGGTGAGCTTCGTGTTCAGCCGTAGGTTCCGCATCTGCGGGTGTGCTGGCAAAATCCTCTAGGTTAATTTCTGGTGTGTCTGAATCCATGATAGTCTCCGTTTAATTATGGGGTTTGTTGGGTATTATCTTTACGATGTTCGGTAAGGGCTGTAACAGCGGCAACAATTTTTTCACTAACCGCTTGACGCCATTGTTCACGATCAATGGTTATTGTATGTGTTTCTGAGGTAACGTGTATAAGTCCATCCGTAGAAGTCGTGTCATTGTCTTCGGTTTCTATGTGAATGTTAGCATGTGTAGAAAGAAGACTTTGTAGACGTTGTGTATCTTCTTGAGAACATTTAATTAGAATATCTCCTTCACAGGCAGCGACAAAAGCGGCTGCTTCAGTTGTAAGATCACGTTGTATTCCTTTTAATACATTTCTATCAAGAGACGTAAGAGCTTGTACAATGTCAACAACTGTAGTCACAAAAGCGTCTGCAGAGTCTTGAATAATTTGTTTACAACGTTGATTTTCTTGACCAAAAACATCCGTTAAATGGGCGATGTCAGCTGTATATTTAGCTTCTAAAGCAGTAGTACACTCTTGTGTAGCTTTTTTATAGCCTTCTTGGAAAGCTGTTTCACGAAGAGTGTCAAGCTCAGCTTCGCTCATTAAAAGTTGTTCGGGTAGAGTGTGTTGCTCTTCTTCTTCCTTTTCGATATCGTGAGAAGGAAAATCTGATAAAGGCGGTGGTGGCGGCGCTTCTGCCCCGAAATCTTCTAGATCACAGAGTTCCCAACGAGAGGCAGGCTGACCAAAGGTCATTGAATGACCTCATCATTACTGTCGGAAGATGAAAGATCAATTTCTCCCGCGTTTGCCATATTTTTAATGGCTGTAACGATTTCAGATTGTGCAGTATCAACATCTTTGACACGAACAGGACCCAGAGAGCGGATTTCTTCAAGCAAGATATTGCCTGCACGTTTAGACATACATTGTAGGAACATGGAACGTATATTTTCGGAAGCACCTTTAAGCGCGATAGGTAATTTATCCCGATCAATTTGAGCCATAACACGCATAAGGTCTTCGTGAGAGAGACGTTTAATATCATCAAACGTAAACATAAGCGCTTTGATTTTCTCCATGTCATCATGGTTGATTTTATCCATAGACTCCATAAGGCGCGCTTCTGTTTTACGGTCAAAATTGTTAAAGACTTCCGCCAAGAGTTCGTAACTGTCATGCTTGTTGGAACGTCCAAGGGTAGCAATAAATTCTGATCGCAAAGTAGCCTCAACACTATCAAGAACATCACGTTGTACAGTTTGCATGTGCAAAATACGAGTCATAACATCGGTGGCGTAATCTTCTGGAAGGAGTGTAATGACACGTGCTGCATGGGCTGGGTGTAATCGTGCAAGGATAACAGCAGTTGTTTGGGCATATTCATTACGTAAATAGTTCGCCAGCACAGTTTCTTGCACATTATCAAGCTTATCCCACATAGTGCGCCCGGCAGGACCACGAATTTCGTCCATGATCTTTTCAACTTGATCAGCAGGCAACGCTTTGAGGAGGAGCTCTTCTGTCGTTTCATAGGTGCCAACAAGCCCTTCAGAAGCTTCAAAATTTTCTACAAATTCTTCACAAATAGCTTCTACAACCTCAGCGCTCACTAAGCCGAGACCTGCCATAGCTACAGAGAGGTCACGAATTTCATCTTCATAGAGATATTTTAAGACTTTTGCCGCTGTTTCTTGTCCAACAGCAAGCATAAAAATACCTGCTTTTTGTTTACCTGTAAGACGAGCAACCGTAAGGTTAGTATCAGGCATCGTTATTTACCCTTTTTTACTATTATCGTCATGTTGATGGATCCAGTTACGGATAATAAAGGCTGTTTGTTTCGAGTTCTCATCAACATACGTTATAACTTTATTGAGCGCGGCTGTGCGCATTTCACCGTCAACACCAGCAATTTTTGTTGTTTCATTATCATCACTGTTATCGGCTGTCTCTTTTCCTGCAATAGCATTATTCCCCGTGCTAGATGCGCCCTCTACGGATGGCGTTGAACCAGCAGCATCAGCGATAGCTGTTGGCGTTGTGGCATCATTGCGGCGAGAAGCAGGGCGTAGAGCAATAAAAAGGGCACCCAAAGCGAGTACAATTGGAACAACCCACTCAGCCAAATAAACAAGCGTATCACTTGTAAAGTAAGATTGTGTTTCAGGCGCAAAACCCATGCCAGCATTGGGAAGAAATGGCATAGAGACAACACTAATTTCATCGCCCCGCGCCTTATCATAACCAATGGCTGTTTTGGCAAGTTCGGTGATTCTGTCTATAGAGGCTTTATCAAGAGGTTTCCAAACTTCTTTACCATTTTTATCTTTTGTCGTCGTGCCATCGACTAAGACAGCAACGCTAATTCTTGCGATACGGGGGCGTGTTTGACTTGTAACGCGTACACGTTCACCAATTTCGTAATTATCCGTTTCTTCGTCACGAGTACTGGTAGAATTTGTTTTATTCCCTTGGTTGGTTTGAGCATTGGGCAAATTATTAGCGACAGAAGTGCTGGGCGTACTTTCTGTGTTGATGCTTTTATCAGAGGTTGTTTGTTGCGAGCGTAAAACTTGTTGGTTTGGGTCGTAACTTTTATCGGTTTCGTGAATTTCATCTGTACTCAATGTTACAGAGGCGCGTGCCCGTATATGTCCCATACCAAGGGTGGGGATGAGTATTTCTTCAACAGCTTGTGAAAGGCGTTGCTCTTCGCTAAAACGAATTTTATCAAGTGTGCTTTCTTCACCGGCTAAACTATCGGGATTTCCTGGTTTAACAAGAACGTCCCCTCGTGTATCAACAATAGAAATATTTTGCGGACGTAAACCCGGTACGGCGGCAGCAACTAAATTTTGAATAGCCTGTACAGCACTAGGAGAAAGCCGTCCACTTCGACCAATATCAAGGACAACACTGGCTTGAGAAGGGCTTACTTGCGTAGAGAAAAGATCACGGTGTGGGAGAACAAGATTAACGCGTACATTACGTATTCCGTGTAAAAGCCGGATTGAACGTTCTAACTCTCCTTCTAAGGCGCGTGTTTCATCAACATTTTGTTCAAATTGGGTACTCGTGAGTGTACTGCTTTTGTCAAAAAGTTCATAACCAACAGTACTGCCTCCGGGAAGCCCTTCTTTAGCCAGTAAAAGTCGTGCACTGGCAACTTTATCTCGGGGAACGTAGACACTTGTTCCATCAGGATTTGTTGTGGATTTAATATGGGCTTTGCTGAGATTATCAATAATTTGAGCGGATTCACTCATATCAAGATTCCCGTACAGCAAAGTCATTTCATTGCCGCTACGGAAAACAAAAAGCCCTAATGTCCCTAATAGAATGATACCAGCAACACCAAGTGCAATAAGCTGATTACGTCCAAGATTTTTAAAGTTCGCTAATAAATTCTGCATATCCAAGGAGAACTAAACTATTATTTAACTTGATAAATAATAAAAAACGTGTTACACTGCAAACGTGTTACACTGCAAACGTGTTACACTGCAAACGTGTTACACTGCAAACGTGTTACACTGCAAACGTGTTATACTACAAACGTGTTATACAAATCAAGTCACTGTAGCAACCGTTTTTATACGTGCGCGGGGGTAAACTTCGCTTTGAGAGAGAACGGAAACTGTTGGGCGTATACGTTCGACAATAGCATACATAGAATCACGTACAGCGCTAGAAACCACGACGACGGGTACCTCTCCACTTGTAGAAGCTGTATTAAAGGCTTCACGTAAGCTGCTGACAAATTGACTCAGCATAGTAGGAGGCATGGCAAGATGTCGATCTTCACCCTGTCCAACAAGATGGGAAATAAAATTAGATTCCCATTCCGATGAAAGGGTAATAATGGGAATATATCCCGCTGGTCCTGTAAGCGCATTGCAGATTTGTCGTGAAAGACGTCCACGAACATGGGCTGTTAAAGCGGGTATACCCCGTAAATTCATACTACATCCTTCTTGAATACTTTCAAGAATAGTGGGTAAATCACGGATAGAAATACGTTCTGCAAGAAGAGCTTGTAAAACACGTTGAACAGTACTCAACGGCACTTGTGAGGGGATAAGATCATTAACCAGTCTTTGTTGTTCACGAGGAAGCTCGTCTAAAAGAGCTTGTGTAGCAACATAGGTTAATAAATCGGATAAATTTTGTCGTATGGCTTCGTTGAGGTGTGTGACAATAACGCTTGTCGGATCGACGACAGTGTAGCGTAGTGCTGTGGCTTTGTCTTTTAAGGAGGCATCAATCCATATGGCAGGTAAGCCAAAAGCGGGTTCTGTTGTTTTTTCTCCGGGTAAATCGGGTAATCCCCCCAAAGGCGCCATAGCCATAAGTTTATTAGGTTTAATTTCTCCCGCCCCAATTTCAATTTCTTTCAATTTAATAACGTAACGTTCGGATGGGAGTAAAATATTATCTTGAATGCGAATAGGAGGGGTAATAAAACCCATTTCAGTGGCAATCGTCCGGCGTAACGCTTTAATTTGTTCTGTAAGTTGTGGGGTTTCTCCACTTGTGAGAGGAAGAAGCCCAAAACCAAGTTCTAGTCGTAAAAGATCAATCCGTAATATTTCAGAAATAGGGGGAGCGGCTGCCGTTGAGGGTTGTTGTGCTGCAATTTCTGTGACATCGCCATCAGTGCTTGTAATGGGGGCTTTATGACGGAACCACGCAGCAATACCCGCTAAAATAGCAATAATGAGAAAAGGAAGAGTAGGTAAGCCAGGCATAACAGCTAACATGGCTGATAAAATACCGGCAATAGCGAGAGGTTTATGGTTATTACCTAATTGCTGAACAAGGGCAATATCTGTGGATCCATCAGTACCACCTTTGGTGACAACAATACCCGCAGCCGTTGAAACAAGAAGGGCTGGAATTTGTGAAACAAGACCATCACCTACTGTGAGGGTTGTAAATGTGCTAACAGCTTCATTAAGGGGCATGCCGTGACGAAGAATACCAATAGCCAGCCCCCCAACAATGTTAATGGCAAGAATAATAATACCTGCAATAGCATCACCACGAACAAATTTTGCCGCACCATCCATAGATCCATAAAAAGCACTTTCGTCTTCAAGTTCTTTACGTTTGATACGAGCTATGCGTTCGTTAATAGCACCTGAAGAGAGATCGGCATCAATAGCCATTTGCTTACCGGGCATTGAGTCAAGAAAAAATCGCGCAGCAACTTCAGCAATACGACCAGACCCTTTGGTAATGACCATGAAATTGATAACAAGCAATATCGCAAATATAATAGCACCAATAACAACATCGCCGCCCATCAGAAACCCGCCAAAAGCAGCAATAACATGTCCTGCTGCGTAGGTTCCCTCATTCCCATGACTAAGAATGAGGCGTGTTGTCGCAATTTCTAACGCAAGGCGTAAAAGAGTTGTGAGGAGTAGAAGTGTTGGAAAAGATGTAAAATCTAGAGGACGCTCAAGGAAAAGGGCTACCATAAGCACAAGTACAGAAGATGTAATAGAAAGTGATAACCCCATATCTAAAACAAAAGTGGGAAGCGGGATAATCAGAATAGATAAGACAGCAATAACTGCTAATGCGAGACCAATATCAGTGCCGGGCAAAAAAGATCGCCATGAAAGAGAGAGCCAACCGCCACTACGAAGAGTCTCTGCTGATTGGGAAAGAGCCCGTGTTGCAGAGGCAATTTTGCCTCGTGCAGCAGCTGTTTTTTCAGCAAGTGTGCCTGTCGGTCCCTCGGCTGGTGAGCTTCCTGAAGTCAAAAAATTTTCTCCTTGTTAAGGGTTTAAAGGTTTCGCTGTTTCTCTATAGTCTAGAGTAGGGATAAGATTTTCTTAGATGATAACTAATGTAGGTTCTATTATATATGCGGTTAGAACGAACTGAAAATACACTTAAGAAGTCTTTGGAAAATCTTTAATAAAGATAAAAGTCAAAGCGCATTACTATATTATACACTGTGATATTTATGGTTTAACCTGCATTGTACCGTAATCGAGAGTAGTCTTTATTACTTCACCCTTACAGGGTAGTTAAAATAGCATGGTTTTCTTTATGCTATCAAGCGGAAATTCTTAAAGAATAAGCTTAAAGAGTCCGTTACAACAAACGCGTTTTTTTACGGCGATGATAGGTAATGGATATTTCCGTGATTAAGAAATCAAATGATGATTGTGATGTTATGGAGGGTGGTTTGTCTAGCATAAAAGTGGGTGAAAAAGAGGTTTGTAGTGTAGAGGTATTTGAGAGTAATTTTTTAGAGTATTTGAAGAAGGGAGAGACGAAAGAGGGTTTACGTTATGCGTTAAAGACGGTGGTAGAGTATCCCGATGATATAGCGTTGCATATATGTATTGCGAGGTTATTGGGGAGTCATTTATCGCTGCATGAGATTTCTGCGATGATTTTTCAAGATGTTTTGAAGCGTGATCCGAATAATATACAAATTGAGGTAGAGTTAGCGGGTGCGTTGATAGCGAAAGGTGATGTTGTTTCTGGGTGTGCGAAATTTGCTGATATGATGACGCGTTATCCACAATATCGCACAGAATTATGTGAACATATGTCACAGGTGTTATTAGACGAGGGATATTTTCAAGAAGCGCTTGATATTCTTTTACAATGGGATCAGCAGGCCATTTCGAGTCTATGGCTTATGAATAATATAGGGACAGCCCTTTGTTGTTTAAATCGTCCGCAAGAGGCGATTTTATGGTATGATAAATATCTTGAACGAGATCGTAATCATACAGATGTACTCCTTGCTCGAGGGATAGCGTTGATGAAAGCAGGACGTTTTAAAGAAGGCTTTCCTGACTATATTGGACGTGAGCTTTCATTGAGTAAGCAAGAGGCAGAATTGTGGTTTTTATCGTTGCCGCGTTTGGGTCGTGATGACATTTCTGGGAAGCGCGTTGTTTTGTATCAAGAGCAAGGTTTTGGGGATAGTATCAATTTTATTCGGTTTGTTCCCTCTCTCTTAGAACGTGGCGCTGATGTGACACTCATTGTTCCTAAACCGTTAAGGCGGTTGTTTGCTTTGTCGTATCCGAAATGTCATGTTTTTGATGTGAGAGATGAGTTTGTACCG
>JAFVHT010000053.1 GCA_017474285.1 Acetobacter sp. | reverse complement strand
GTTTGGAAAGAATTGGTTTCTTATTTCTGGACATCAAAAGACCGTGATATCCAACTCATAACACTACAAGCACAGTATCGTCTTCCGCTTTTGAATATGATCCCAAATTAAGAAAAGACGGAAAGCATTATCACACGCTTCGGTAATTCACAAGACAAAATAATACAAGAACAAGTGGCAAATGCTTTAAACAATAAGGGGTGTGATCTTGGAAGCTTACATCGCTATGAGGAAGCACTTGCCGTAAATAATGACCTCATCACACGCTTCGGTAACTCACAAGACCAAGATATACAAGAAGACGTGGCAAATGCTTTATTCAACAAGGGGTGTGATCTTTACAATTTACATCGTATAGGACAAGCACGCGCTGAATGGGAAGAATTGGTTTATCGTTTTAAGGACAACCCAGACGTAGATATTCAAAAGAGCGTAAAAGACGCACGGCATAATCTTCTCGTCAAAAGAAATTTTTGAGCATGTCTAAAGCGGTAGCGGTTGGCTGCTGCGTGACTAACTTTACTCGATGAGTTTTTTTGTTTTGCTGTTTTGTTTGGTGCTTTTTTTAGCTTGTTCTTCGAGAGAAGCGAGTCTCTGCTTAGAGGCTGTTAGCTTACTTGCTGAAGAAGCAAGGAACAGATAGAAGGCAAAACTAGCTATACCACAAAAAAATCTGTTACAATTATTTAGAATTTACCGCGTTTTTGTTAGTCTTTATTTTTTATTCAAATGTTTAGAGTAATCGGAGTCGTTAGCGTGCGCGTTTTTTTCTTCCTCTGCAGGCAACGTTTTACAATGGCATCCTCCCTTGCCTTGCTCCTTACTTTAAGCGGATGCACCAACACAGCTCCTCAACATTCTGAAACACCCTCCTCAACACCCTATTCAGAAATAAATTCTTCTTCTCCTACGCACTCTATTTCCTCCACTCAAACAGCTTTTACGCACAATCAAAATACAAAGAACCTCTTTTCTACCTTACCGCAAAACGTCCCCCCTCTCCTTAAAACACGTCTAGCGGAATGGCTTAAACTCGTCAGCACAGCACACGCTCCTGCGCAAGAATATGCTGATTTTTTAGCCCAAACCCCTATTTGGCCTAGACGGCGACTTTTTATCAGACGGATGGAACAAGCCCTCGCCACAGAAACCAACCCAAAAGTGCTGAATACCCTTTGCCACACCCAAAAACTAACTTATGCGCAAGCTCTCGCACAGTGTTTTTCTCTTACCGCTACTGCTGATACAGCACTCTCTGAGCATTTACAAACGGAAGCCTCTCAAGCGTGGATCGTTGGTAATGATGCCCCGGCTGATGCCACGACACTCATTAACACTTTTCCTGCACTAATAACGCCTGCCGCCTCATGGAAACGTTTTCAACGTGAAGAACGTGCTGGCAAACTTGAAGCAGCACGACGCACGCTCCCCTATTTGGCTACAGAACAGCAAAACCTCGCTAAAGCCATTTTAGCCTTTCATACAGGAGATTCTTCAGCAGAACTGTTAGCCAATATTCTTCCGGAGGCTTTACGTCAAAACCCGCTTTTAGTTCTCAACCATGCACGTTGGCTTCGAAGAAATAAAAATTATGAGGGCGCTGTTTCCTTTTGGAAAGTAACGGGGATACAAGCTGAACAACGTGCAAAAGAGTATACCCTTGCTTTTTGGCATGAGCGAAGCGCCCTTGCCTACGAACTCTTATACAATACCTTTGCTCCTGCCGATGTTTTTACCATTGCAGATGATACGTCCATTATGGGACGTTACCGACTTGATTCACAATTTTTAAGCGGTTGGATTGCACTGCGTAAAATGCACGATCCAACAACAGCGCGTACATTTTTTCAAAGCCTAACCACATCGCCTGCATTATTAACACGGAGCCGTGGTTTTTATTGGCTTGGTCGGGCTTTTGCTGATGAAGGCGATAACAATGCCGCCCACAATGCATGGCAAAATGCTGCTGCTTTTCCTAGCACGTTTTACGGGCAAATGGCAGCCGCCTGTTTAGACGGAGATCACGATGTTTTACTCCGTGCACCCTATAGAAGTCAGAGCCTCCCGCAACGCCTACAACAAGCCCTCGCAGCACACCCTCCTTTGTCTCGCACGTCTGCCCTGAATAACCCTCTCAATCAAAGTGATCTCACACAGGCGGCAACTCTCCTCATTGAAATAGGAGATCGCCCCCATGCACGTGATTTTTTGATCCTACTTTTACAACAAAATAAATCTCCATCTGGGCTTGTTGCTGTTTCTGCCATTGCGGATCGGTTAGGGTTACAAGACATTGCCGTTACTGCTGCGCGTTTGGCGGGAAAAAATGGTGTTTTATTGTTGCGCTCTGGCTGGCCCGCGCCCTACACACCCCCTGAAAGTGTTCTTCCGACAGGGTTTGTTCTTGGGTTAATACGGCAAGAAAGCAGTTTTAACCCGCAGGCCATCAGTCCTTCTCGTGCCATTGGGCTTATGCAACTGAAACCTTCAACCGCTGCTGATATGCTACGTGACACAAAACTCTCTGCTTTTTTTGCCACAGCACGTGGACTACGTACCCCTACAGAAAACATGCAATTAGGTACAGCCTATTTATTGCATCTCAGAAAAAGCTTCGGACCCGTTATACCCTATATTACTGCGGCTTATAATGCTGGGCCTGGGCGCGTCAAACGTTGGCTAAATACAATGGGAAACCCTGCGGCACAAGGCCTAACATCAGAAAATGCTTCGGACAACGCTATGATTGATTGGATTGAGTCTATTCCCTTATCCGAAACACGTAATTATGTACAACGTGTATGGGAAAATATGGCCGTTTATGCTGTTTTAAACCCGTAAAATTCCATCAAAAAGAGACAAAAAGACACTATGCCGCATAAACCCCTTTGGCAGTTTTCAGATCTCTCTCCCCCTCCAGATTGGACAACCCTCCAGCACAAAGCGCAACAACTTATCAAGTTCATGCGGATTAGAGGTACACGCCTTATTACAGCAGAGAGTTGCACTGGAGGCATGCTTGCTACCCTTTTCACAGATTTTCCCGGATCTTCTCATGTGATAGAGGGAGGCTTTGTGACTTACTCTAACGCAATGAAACATGCTACTCTTGGCGTAAAAAACACAACACTCCAACGTTACGGAGCAGTTAGTGCACAAACTGTTCAAGAAATGGCAGAAGGTGCTTTACGTGCTTCTGAACATGCAACGATTGCTGTAGCTATTTCAGGCATTGCAGGACCAGACGGCGGTACAGCGGAAAAACCTGTTGGTCTTGTTTGGTTTGGAACAGCTCTACGCCATGGTATCACAGAAACAGACCACCAAATTTTTCATGGGAAACGCACCGATATTCGCACCCAAGCTACACACCACGCGATCAAACTTATCGCACTCGCTCTACACTTACAGCACCACGTATAACATAGAACGCCTTATTTTTTACGATGTTTAAGATTGCTCTCCGAATAATTAGTAACCGTATCATTTTCCAACAGTTGAAAAATTAGAATCTGATGGAAAACACTTTCGATCGTCGTTGTGAAGTGTTTTTTGCCCTATCTCGTTTGAAAAACCATAAACTGTTTTTAACCTCTCTGTAAACGCAGTCACCATACGACGCGTTGCCTCTGTAAAAACGGTACCAATAGCGACTTGAAGAAGGCGAGAACGTAATTCAAAATCAACAAAAAACTTAACGTGACACCCCTGTTCGTGCAACGTAAAAATCCATTGATTATGCAAATAACGAAAGGGACCTCGTTCATACCGTACCGTAATAGTTGATGGCGAATCAAGAACAACATAAGAGGTAAAACTCTCACGAAATATCCCAAAGCCTATGGTTAACTCGGCAATGAGATCAGTTGCTGTACGTGTCTGCACGCGTGCTCCCACACACCATGGGAGAAAATCTGGATAACGACCAACATCAGCCACCAAGTTAAAAACCTGTTCTGGCTGATAAGGTAAAATACGCTGTTCTGTGTATTTGGGCATTAACTGCCCTCTTCCAAACGCTGCGCGCGTGCAGCTTGTAAAGCTGCAAAATCACTATCTGCATGGTAAGACGAACGTGTTAACGGACTAGAGCTCACCTGTAAAAAACCTTTAGCACGTGCCATAACCCCATACTCCTCAAATTCCTCAGGTGTTACAAAACGAGCGACTGCAGCGTGTTTTACTGTAGGCTGAAGATATTGCCCCATTGTGATAAAATCCACCCCTGCACAGCGCAAATCATCCATGACTTGCGCAAGCTCCATTTTCTCTTCTCCCAACCCGACCATCAGACCAGATTTCGTAAAAATAGAAGGATCAAGTTGTTTTACTTGATCAAGAAGCCTTAAAGAATGATAATAACGCGCGCCTGGACGAATAGTTGGATAGAGGCGTGGCACTGTTTCCAAATTATGGTTAAACACATCTGGTCGTGCGGCAACGACTTTTTCAAGCGCTTTTGGCTTGCGTAAAAAATCTGGCGTTAATACCTCAATTGTTGTTTTAGCAGAAACATTACGAATCGCTTCAATAACACGAGCAAAATGCTCTGCCCCTCCGTCTTCTAAATCGTCCCTATCGACCGACGTAACCACAACATGGCGTAATCCTAATTTAGTCACAGCTTCCGCCACACGATTTGGCTCATCTTCTTCTAAAGGTAAGGGTATGCCTGTGCTAACATTACAAAATGCACAGGCCCGCGTACAGATCCCCCCCATAATCATCATGGTTGCATGTCTTTGAGACCAACATTCTCCAATATTAGGACAAGCTGCCTCCTCACAAACAGTAACAAGTTTATGGTGACGCATCAGCGTATGTGTTTCATAATAAACAGGATGACCAGGGGCTTTAACCCTAATCCACTCTGGTTTACGTGCCATCGGATTATCAGGACGACACACTTTTTCAGGATGACGAACCCGACCCTCCCCTTTACGATGATCAATAACAACACGCATCACAATAACTTTCTCAAAGTCCTAACAAACAAAGACAACGATCAAGAGACTAAAAATGTAGCGCGCCACCATAAGCTGCCAACACAGCCTCATGCATGGATTCAGAAATGGTTGGATGAGGGAAAATGGTTTCTATTAGCTCCGCTTCGGTCAATTCTCCCGTGCGTGCAATAACATAACCCTGAATCATTTCCGTTACATCGGCGCCAATCATATGCGCTCCTAGTAACTCCCCTGTTTGACGATCAAAAATAACTTTAACAAGCCCTGTTGTTTCCCCCATAACCACAGCTTTACCATTAGCCAGCAAAGGAAATTTCCCAACACGAATGTCATAACCCACTTCTTTAGCACGTGCTTCTGTATAACCTACAGAAGCAATTTGTGGTTTGCAATAGGTACAACCGGGTATTTTTGTAACATTAAGCGGATGTACTTCCTTTCCAGCAATAGCTTCGACACATAAAACCGCTTCATGACTTGCCTTATGGGCTAACCATGGCGGTCCTGCCAAATCCCCAATCGCGTATACGCCAGCTTCATCGGTACGACAATGTGCATCAATGAGCACATGGTTACGATTGACACGTATTTTCGTTCCCTCTAAACCGATATTTTCAACATTACCCACAATCCCCACAGCTGAAATAACAATATCGGTCGTTATGTTCTCAGATTTACCCGCAACATCAACTTGTAACGTCACGCTATCTTTAGCTTTTTTCAAAGCCCCTAATTTAACCCCTGTAAGAATACGAATACCTTGCTTTTCAAACTCTTTCTGGGCAATAGCGCTTATTTCTTCATCCTCTGCAGGTAAAATGCGGGGAGCCGCTTCAAGCATTGTAACATCTGACCCCATGGCACGATAAAAAGAGGCAAATTCTGTGCCAATAGCCCCACTCCCAATAATCAGTAATTTTTGGGGTAGTTTTTCAGGAATCAAGGCCTCTTTATAAGACCACACCAATACCCCATCAGGCTCCAAACCAGGAAGAGAACGCGCCCGTGCGCCTGTTGCCAAAATAACGTGCTGTGTTGTCAGTGTCAGGGAATTCTTACCCTCTTGAGAAACAAGCACTTTCCACTTATTGCCTGCCTCTTTGCCGTTTAATTTCCCAACCCCTTCAAAAACAGACACTTTTGCCTTTTTTAGAAGATGAGAAACCCCCATAGACAGTTGTTTTGACACAGCCCGTGAACGGGCAACAATTTTTTGTATGTCAAAACGTATATCCCCTACGTTAAAACCATATTCTTGAACATCATGTAAGAGATGGTTTATTTCTGCAGCACGGAGGAGTGCTTTGGTCGGAACACATCCCCAATTCAGACATATCCCTCCCAAATGTTTCGCTTCCACCAAGGCAACAGACAGCCCTAGTTGGGCAGCACGCAAAGCTGCCACATATCCCCCGGGGCCGCCACCTAACACAACAATATCAAACTCTGTTTGGTTCATTGGTTGTTTTCTCCGCTGTTCTCTTTCAAACACACATTACAACACCAGTGTCATCGGAGACTGAACCGCAGCCTTAAACGCTGCTAGCCATTTCGCCGCCGTTGCTCCATCAACCGCCCGATGATCGACGGAAAGAGTTACCGTCATGACCGTAGCGACTTTCAACTCTCCATGAACAACAACCGCTCGTTGTTGCGCTGCAGAAACGGCAAGAATAGCCGATTGTGGCGGGTTAACAACGGCTGAGAAGTTTTTAACCCCATACATCCCCATGTTAGAAATTGAGAATGTACCCCCCTGAAACTCTTCCGGTTTTAATTTCCCAGCCCGCGCACGGCTAATAAGCTCTTTTGCTTCAAGGCTAATGGTTTTAAGGCTCTTAAGTTCTGCTTGGCGTATAATCGGCGTAATCAACCCATCATCAAGCGAAACCGCCACAGAAATATCTACGTTATCATACAAAACCATCGCTTCTTCTGTATAGGTTGCGTTGACTTCTGGAACTTGCTTAAGCGCTATTGCCGAAGCCTTAATGAGCATATCATTAACAGACAGCTTAAAAGCCCCTGCGCCTTCGACATTAGAAAGGCTATTGAGTTGTGTACGAAGCGCTAAAAGAGCATCTAACTCCACATCAACAGACACATAAAAATGCGGGATCGTACTCTTAGACTCTGTAAGACGACGCGCAATCACCTTCCGCATCGTGGTATGGGGTACCACTTTATAGCTTCCTCCACCTAAATTTTCTTGTAAGAGAGCCGCTTGATTTGTCTGCTGCGTAGACGCATGTTCACAAGAGAGTGTTGTGTTCACCGCGGGCTGAACTTTAGAGCTTATTGCCAGAGCTTCCACATCACGCCGAAGAATCCGTCCATGCGGTCCACTCCCTTTAAGAGTGGCAAGGTCTATACCTTTTTCTTTAGCAATACGCCGCGCTAAAGGAGAGGCTATAATACGACTTCCATGCGACACAACCGCCCCAGATGAGGAGGATGCGCCAGAAAAGTAAAGAACATTTTTGTCCTCTATTGCTGGAGAGGGTTTTGACGTAACATACGCTGGATCCTTTGGTAAAGTGGCTGGAACTGCTTCACCTTTTTGAACAATCAGCGCTATAGGAACACCAACAGCAATCCCTTTCGTCCCTTGCGGTACCAAAATACGCCCCAAAATACCATCTTCTGCGGATTCAAACTCCATCGTAGCCTTGTCCGTTTCAATTTCTGCCAGGACATCACCACTCGCAACTTTATCCCCTTCTTTTTTCAGCCAACGAGTAATTTTTCCCTCTGTCATTGTTGGCGATAAAGCAGGCATCAAAACTTCAGTAGCCATAGCACACCTCACATCAGATTTTTGACGGTTTTGACAACCTCTTCAGAACACGGCAAAGCCAATTTCTCCAAATTCGCAGCATACGGCATAGGAACATCAGCTCCCGCCACACGAGCAGGTGGCGCATCAAGCCAATCAAAAGCGTGTTCCATAACCTGAGCCGCAATCTCAGCACCAATCCCTGCAAATGGCCAACCCTCTTCTATGGTAACGACACGATTTGTCTTAAGAACACTTTGAATAATAGTTGCTGTATCAATGGGACGCAAACTCCGCAAATTGATAACTTCTGCTTCAATACCCTCTTTTGCAAGAGCTTCTGCTGCTTCCATAGCAATCGTAACGGCAATAGAAAACCCTACAAGGGTTACGTCTTTACCAACACGCTCAACTTTTGCTTTCCCAATGGGTAAAATAAAGTCTTTATCAACCGGACATGGGAATTTATGTCCATATAAAATTTCATTTTCTAGGAAAATGACCGGGTTAGGATCACGAATAGCGGCACGTAATAGCCCTTTCGCGTCAGCAGAAGACCACGGTGCCACCACTTTTAACCCTGGAACATGGGCATACCAACTCGCATAACATTGAGAATGTTGCGCCGCCACGCGAGCAGCCGCACCATTAGGACCACGAAACACAATAGGACACCCTATCTGTCCCCCAGACATATAGAGCGTTTTTGCCGCTGAATTAACAATTTGATCAATCGCCTGCATGGCAAAATTCATCGTCATAAATTCAACAATAGGTTTAAGACCCGCAAAAGCGGCTCCGACAGCCATCCCCGTAAAGCCCTGCTCTGTAATAGGGGTATCAATAATGCGCTTTTCCCCAAATTTTTGAAGAAGACCGTGTGAGACTTTATAAGCCCCCTGATACCGAGCTACCTCCTCACCCATAAGAAAAACGTCAGGATCCCGCTCTAACTCAGTCGCAAGCGCTTCATCTAGCGCATCGCGAACGGTCATTTCTTCCGTTTCTCCCCAATCTTTTTCTACATCTTCAGCAGCAATCTGTTGAAAACTATCTACAACAGAGTGAGCAGAAACTGTAGAAGCAGGGGCATTTTGAGGTTGCGTTATTTTATCTGATGGACTCAATGTTGGAGAAGGTGTTGAAGACGGTGTAGAAGAAACATGATCGGGCACTTTTTCCCCTTGTGCGACCAACACCGCGATCGGCGTGTTTACAGGCACGGACTGCCCTGCTTGCACTAAAAGACGCCCAAGAATACCCTCATTAACAGCTTCCACATCCATAGTTGCTTTATCTGTTTCAACCTCAGCTAAAACATCACCAATAGCAACTTTATCCCCTTCTTTTTTCACCCAACGGACTAACTTACCTTCCGTCATCGTTGGCGATAAGGCCGGCATCAAAACTTCAGTAGCCATAACGATTACGCCTCCAAAACAACATTTGTATAAAGTTCCTGAGCCTCTGGTTCAGGGCTTGTTTGCGCAAATTCCGCAGCGTCATTGACAATCGCTTTAATTTCGTCATCAATTGTCTGAAGAGTATTTTCTTTCTCACCATCTTCTAACAGAATATTTTTAATATGTTCGATCGGGTCATGCGTTTTTCGAACATGATCAACTTCTTCCCGCGTGCGATATTTTGCTGGATCAGACATAGAATGACCACGATAACGATAAGTCATCATTTCTAATAAATATGGACCTTTTCCTTCACGACAATAAGTAACCGCTTGCTTGACAGCCGCATGGACAGCTGCGACATCCATGCCGTCCACTTGCAAACCAGGAATACCCCAAGGTTCGCCATTTTTATAGAGATTATGAGACGCCGAAGAACGCTCAACAGAGGTCCCCATACCGTAGTGGTTATTTTCAATCACAAACACACACGGCAATTTATGCAACGACGCCAAATTATAACTTTCATAGACCTGCCCTTGGTTATTCGCCCCGTCACCAAAACAAGTTATAGCGACTTCATCTGTGCCACGATAACGGTTCGCAAAAGCAAGACCAACCCCTAAAGGCACTTGCGCACCCACAATGCCACATCCACCATAAAAATTCTTTTCACGAGAATACATATGCATGGACCCGCCCTTACCACGAGAGCACCCTGTCGCACGCCCTGTAAGTTCCGCCATAACACTACGAGGATCTATACCAAGCGCCAACATATAACCATGATCCCGATAGGATGTAATCACCTTATCCCCACTACGGAGGTTCATAGTAATCCCTGTCGCAACAGCTTCCTCACCTATGTACAAATGGCAAAAACCACCGATAAAACCTGTACTATATAATTGTCCGACTTTTTCTTCAAAACGACGAATCAACAGTGCTATACGATAAGCATTTAAAAACTGATCACGCGTAAGCAGTTTTTTAGTATCATCTGCAAACCCATCTGTTTGTAACTCTGCTTCTTGCATACACGACTCCCACTTTTTACTTTAAGTAACCATCGAGAACTTATATTCTATATTACCCTGTAGAAAGATAAAACACTCTTAAACCTTTCGTTATTTTCATGATAGAACAGGGAAAATAACTCTATTCTATGCTCATTAATAAGAGAATAAAACTCTTTTTAACCACACGACTCCTATTCAACATAACAAACCTACTCTTTTTCTCCCAAAAGTTCCTTTACAGCCTTCCCATGGTCTGCGCATTTGAGAAGTGCCTCCCCTACGAGAAATCCTGTTACCCCCATAGAAGAAAGCCTTTCAATTTCGGCATGCGTTTTAATACCACTTTCAGAAACAATGATTCTGTCTGGCGGTACCACAGACACCAGCCTTTCTGTTACTGTAATATCTGTTTTCAATGTGTTCAGATTACGATTATTAATACCAATCAAAAATGTATCAAAAGCAAGCGCACGATTTAGCTCTTCTTCATTGTGAACTTCTAGGAGAACATCAATATTCATACCGCGTGCATGGTCAATCAGTTCTGATGCCTGCTCATTCGATAAAACTGCCATAATTAAAAGAATACAATCTGCCCCGATAATACGGCTCTCATACACCTGCCAAGGATCTAAAATAAAATCCTTACGCAAAATAGGAAGAGAACACGCCTGATGTACTTTTGTAAGATCCTCGTTGGAACCGTGAAAGCAAGAACTTTCTGTTAAAACGGAAAGACAGGCCGCCCCTGCCTTTTCATAAGAACGAGCAATTTCCGCAGGATCATAGTGTTCTATTAAAATCCCAGCCGAAGGAGAGGCTTTTTTAATCTCAGCAATAAGACCAATCTGTTGTGCAGAAGATTTTTCCTTTAGGGCATTACCAAAACCCCTTGTTTCTTCTGTAATGTCTTGTGCTTTTTCGACAATTTCCTTAAAAGGCAACAAAGTAGAACGATGTTCTATTTCAATAAGAGTACGCTCGCGAATACGTGTCAAAAACTCAGCCTCTTTACGAATACTAAGAAAAGAAACCTCTGCTGAATCAACAGGTGTTTCTGTAGACGATTCTGTTGAAGAAGTATCAGGGATAGTCATTCTATTATGTCTCCATCATCGTAGAAAATGAACGTAAACCTTGAAGCACGGCAAAGGCCGCACCGCTTTCTAACGAAGAAGCGGCTAGAGCCACGCTCTCTTGCAAAGCCATTGGATCAATCATGCCATGACGCAAAATGGTTGTTTTCCCTGCAATATGTAAAGCACAAGCCGCATTGAGTAACACTGTATCACGATAAGCACCAGGAGCCCCACGAAGCAAGTCTTCAAGCATTCCTGCATTATAAGAGGGATCTCCTCCCTGTAGCGCCTCCATGGGAGCAAAAGAAAATCCAGCCATATTAGGCTCTATTGTAAAATGATAATAGCGCCCATGCTCTAAAGCAACAACAGATGTCGAACCCGATAATGTCAGTTCATCAACACCTCTCGTTTCACCGAAAGGCAGACTACACACTGCCCAAACCCGTTCTGAACCAAGAGTATGAAGCACTTTAACCATAGACTCCAACCACTCACGAGAAAAAACCCCTATAAGTTGACGTTTAACACATGCTGGATTAAGTAAAGGTCCCATAATATTAAATAATGTTGGCAGTCCTAAAATTTTACGAACCGCTGCAATATGGGGCATAGCTGGATAATAATGTGAGGCCGCTAAAAAAACAGCACGATGTTTTTGCAAAAGCATTTCATGATCTTGAGAAGGAAGAATAAAAGGAACCCCTAAAGCCGACAAAACATCTGCTGCCCCAGAACGTGAAGAAATTGCACGATTCCCGTGTTTAATAACGGGAACCCCTAAGCCCGCCAAAACAAAAGCAACAGCCGTAGAAACATTGAGCGTACCATAACGATCACCCCCTGTACCACACACATCTATCGCCCTTTCAGGCAAAACTTTAAAAGGACACATTTGAGCACGCAACGCGGTAACCGCTCCCAATAACTCCTCTTGCGTCGTCCCTTTAACACGTAAAGCCATTAAAAAAGCCGCCATACGCTCAGACGGAACATGACCACCGATCATGATCTCAAACGCTTTTTTTGCTTCCTCCACACTAAGATGAGAACGTTCAGCAAGTTTGGCTAAAATATCGATAAAATCCATATCATCAAAAAACATGTTTCTCTTAATCGACAAATAATCAACGGGCTTTCACTCTTTGGACTTTCAATCTTTATGAAGTCCGATCAGCTTGCCATTTTTGCACGATAGAGAGGAAATTACGAAGCAGATCATGTCCATATTCAGACGCCATACTTTCAGGATGAAACTGCACACCAGAAATAGGATAATGGTGATGGCGCACACCCATAATAATTTTATCCTTTGTCCACGCTGTCACTTCAAGTTCTGGCGGAATACTTGTTGGCTCTAACACCAAACTATGATAACGCGTTGCGCGAAATGGACTTGGCACATTCACAAAAACATCTTGCCCTTTATGAAAAATAGGGCTTGTTTTCCCATGTACAGGAGGAGTCGTACGTACAACTTGCGCACCGAAGACCTGCCCAATCGCTTGATACCCTAAACAAACCCCAAAAATGGGTATTTTATCTTTCGCCTCTGCAATAAGATCACAACAAATCCCTGCTTCATTTGGAGAACACGGACCAGGAGATAACACAATAGCTTTCGGCACAAGAGCCAACGCTTCCTCGACGCTTAAGGCATCATTACGTACAACGTGGCACTTTTCCCCTAATTCACCCAAATAATGAACAAGGTTAAATGTAAAACTATCATAATTATCAATAAGAAGAATCATAATACTATACTTTCTCTTTCACACATCGAAAGGGAAAATGAGAGGCTCACTTAGCCTCCCATAGCTTCTTGAAATGCTAGCTCTGCCGCGCGAAACATAGCGCGGGCTTTATGGCGTGTTTCTTCATATTCCTTTTCTGGTACACTATCAAAAACAACACCACACCCTGCCTGTACATACATAGCCCCGTCTTTAACCACAGCCATACGTAACCCAATACATGTATCCATATCACCCCCCGCACCAAAATACCCAACACACCCTGCATAGGTTGCACGACGGGTGCGCTCAACCTCATCAATAATTTCCATCGCGCGAATTTTAGGTGTTCCGGTCAAGGTACCAGCCGGAAAAGCGGCAATAAGAGCATCTAACGCCTCCAATTCAGGCTGTAAGATCCCCTCCACCTGTGAAGTAATATGCATGACATGGCTTAATCGTTCGATAACAAAACGCTCTGTCACAGCAACAGAACCAGACGTACAAACACGCCCAACATCATTACGAACAAGATCAATTAACATTAAATGTTCGGTAATTTCTTTTTCATCAGCAAGAAGCTCTTTTTCTAGTCTTTGATCTTCTTCACACGTTTCTCCCCGAGGTCTGGTCCCCGCCAATGGCCGCACTGTCATACGTCCATCACGCAAACGAACAAGAATTTCAGGAGAAGACCCTACCAAAGAAAAACCGACAAAATTCAGATGAAACAAAAACGGTGCAGGGTTAACACGCCGTAAAGCACGATACAATGCCAAAGAAGATAACGGAAACGGCATTGAAAAACGCTGACTAGGTACAACCTGAAACGCATCACCCGCTGCTATATAGTCCCGTATTTTTTCTACTAGATCACAAAATTCTTGCTTACTAAAAGTCGAAACAGGCGCAGGTAATGTTTGAGAAGAAGACAAAGAAGCTACATGTAATTCTGGTAAGGCTCCCTTGAGGCAATTTTGCGTTTGTTGAAGAAGAGCATGAGCACGTTCCCACGCTTGCCGAACAGTTTCTCCCTCAAAAGGTCTGACAGGTGCGGCTAAAATCAAATCATCTGTTACAGTATCAAAAACAGCAAACAATCCAGGACGCATTAAAATACCTTCTGGTAAATTAAGATCGTCGATAGGGGCATCAGGAAGATATTCCATCTGCCTCACCATATCATATCCAAGATAACCAAATAGACCCGCAATCATGGGCGGTAAACCGATTGGTAATTCTAACCGACTTTCCTGTATCAATTGGCGTAAATGTTCTAACGGCTTATCACTACACAAGCGCGGTTCAGATAAAACCCCTTCAGAACCTGTTTGAAGAGAAACCTGTGCATTATGACACATCCAAACAAGATCTGGCTTTAAGGCAATAACAGAATAACGCCCGCGAGAAACACCTCCCTCAACACTTTCAAAAAGCAACGTATAAGGGGCTATTTTACCCTCAGAATAAGCAAGACGAATATAAGCCGAAACAGGCGTTAATAAGTCAGCCGCCTCAACAGAAAAAACCACAGAGGCTTGCCCTTTTTCCCAAGCAAGCGCACATTCCTGCCAAGAGGGTGAAACCAACGCGTGAAGGCTTGCATTCATGCTCATCAATAACGATCCTCTTCTTATCCGCCAAGCCCTGCTCGGGCAATAGCCATTTTTATGCCCGATTTGTTAATAGAGGGCGGTGTCTGTGCTATTAAAGTTTGAACAAACGTCGTCACCAAATCATCACTCTCAGATTGCGTCAGGTCTAACCGTAATTTTTGCTTATCCTTTTGAGAAAGAGGTGGATGAGGAACAAAAATTTTTGTGACAAGCCCAACTAAAAAAGCATGATTACTTTGAACCATTATCGCCTGCCCAACTCGCATATGAGGTAAATAAGCCATTAATTCAAGAGGAATAGCCTTATTAGGCACCGATGATAAAAAAGCAACGTTTCGCGTAATATGGATTTTCGATGAAGCCGGCAGCACCATTTTACCAGACGTGTTACTTGCAACATAGAGAGACGTTGCCTCTTGGTTTGCCATGCGATAACGAACATCACTTTGCCATGCTTTGAGAACTTCCGCACGTGATTGTGTAAAACTTTTCTCGCTAGAAGGAATAATTTTATCAACCTCTACAGCAAAATAACTATTCTCAGGACCTTTCTCTGGTCCTTGTATGAGATAGGGAGAAGCACCTTGTTTTTGCGTAAAAATTTGGTGAATAATCGCCGCGCGCAAGGCACCAGAAGCTGGAATAGGGGCAGGATGTCCGTCTGTTGTCATTCCTTGTGCGTCAAGCACACCAGAAACAGCAACCGCCCCAAGCGTATCAGGAATCGCCTCAAACCCGCTTCCCGCGATAGTATCTTGTAAAGTACGTTGGCGTGCAGGCATAAAGGAAGCGGCCATTTCCTTACGATATTCAGAAAGAAGTGTGGGACGTGCCTGTGTATAAGAGACATTATGCGGAGGTGTTATTTTCGTAACACAAAAAACCGCCCAACTCCCCTCTAATTTAATAACGGGGCTTATTTGATCAATAGGCGCTTGAAAAACCGCTTTACGTAAAACATCAGAAGCCATAGCCGAAGCCCTCGTTGCTGGCATATCAATAGCCTCTGCTTGTTTCATAGACTTAACACTATGCTGAATATCTTGCCAATTTTTGTTTTTTTTCCATGCCGCCTGAAGGGTTTGTGCTTGCTTCTCTTCAGACAAAATAACCATATGTACATCACGCGTTTCAGGCGTATGATAGGTAGAACTCTGCGCCTCGTAAATCTGCTTTAGCTGTTTTTCATCAACGGGAACACTGCGTGCAAGCGTATCGGGAGAAAGTATAACAATCCGCGCATGGCGTTGCTCTGGTATACGAAAAAGCCACGGATGATTGACATAATAGCGATGAAGCACAGCATCACCCGGATCAGCAGGTGTTGGAAACTGATCAAACGGGACACGAGCAATATCAACCACTGATACCCGTGCGATATAGTTCATTACATTTTGCAAGAGTGTTTCAGAAACATGCCCACTTTGTACAATAGGTTGCAAAACAGCACGAATCGTTAAATCATTACGCGTAGCACGAATAACAGCTTGTTCTGTTAATCCTTGGTCTTGTAATTTTTGATTAAAAATAGCGCGATCAAACTGACCATTACTCCCTTGAAAATAGGGAAGAGAAAAAATTTCATTCCGTACAGCAGAATCTGGCACTACGATATTCATCGTTCTTGCAAATTCTAACAACTCCGCCCGCATAATCAGCCGTTGTAAAATTTGTTGTGTAATCTGCTGAATCATACCTGGCGAAAGCTGGGCCGCCGTATTTGCCCCCATTTGCTGAACAATAACCGGCATTTCTCGACGTAATGCCGTTGATAAATCAGTCACGGTAATTTCGGTTTTTCCTACTTGCACAACAACGTTGGAACTTGTACCTATATACCCGACGACATCGCCAACACCCCAGCCAATAAAAGCAACAAAAACAGCGATAGCAATAGCACGCCCCGACCACGAGTCAACAAACATGTGACGCAGAGAGGTAATCATAACAAAGAAGGACCTAACATATTTGTTTCATGTAGAAAAAAGGCTTTTACCACAAAATTAGGGTAGTGAGTGTTATAAACGGAAACCATAAATTTGACTAGACATAACGTACAAGACATAAATCTTAATAAAATGATATAACGCTATAGGGTATCGCCCTATCGATTATCGTGCAAGAATTGCCTTAAACTAAACAAGGTACAATCACAGGAGTTAGAAGAGTTAATATGAAGCCGCAAATTATTGTAGGAAATTGGAAAATGAACGGCACAAAAGAGACCGTACAAGAAATGGCACAGGCTCTTACCACATATTGTGCCACTCTTTCTCATGATCAAACAGAGAATACAACACACATCGTTATTTGTCCTCCTTTCACCCTTCTACCTTTGCTCTCTGAGCATTTGAAAGGAACACCTTTTTTCCTCGGTGCACAAAATTGCCACGAAAAACTTTCAGGCCCTTATACAGGCGATATTTCAGCGAACATGCTCCTTGAATTTGGTGTTTCCCATGTTATTTTAGGACATTCAGAACGTAGACAAAATCATGGTGAACTTGACGGAACGATTAGGGGAAAAGTCGTCACCGCAACAAAAGCAGGATTAACCCCCATTGTTTGTATTGGGGAAACAAGAGATCAACGCGAAACAGATAATTATACTGATGTTTTAGGTTGGCAAATAGAGGGATCTCTTCCCAATGATTTTACAGGCATTCTCGCTTATGAGCCTATTTGGGCTATTGGAACAGGGCTTACCGCTAGTATTGAACAAATTACAGAAACAATGTGTTTCCTGCAGGAAGAATTGATCAGGCAATTCGGAGAGGTTGGAAAAAAAATCCCCATCCTTTATGGTGGGTCTGTAACAACAGAAAATGCGGCTGCTATTCTTTCTATCCCAGAAGTATCTGGTGTCCTTGTTGGAGGGCAGAGTCTTAATGCCGATACGTTTCTTTCTATTATTCAGTGTCACTGTCACGCTCACTGATATTTTTTAATAGCCTCTTAATCGCCAAAGGTTTTTGGATTTTACTATGACGATCTTTCTCCTTATTTTACAATTTTGTGTTGCCGTCGCCCTTATTGGTATTGTGCTTATTCAACGAAGCGAAGGCGGTGGGCTTGGTGTTGGAAGCAGCCAAGGTATGGGAGCTTTTATGTCAAGCCGAGGAACAGCTAATTTATTGACCCGTACCACAGCCATTCTTGCGGGTTTGTTTATGCTGTTTTCTATTATTCTTGCTGTTCTTTACAAGGGAGGAACGTCGGGAGGCGTTGGAACAGGGCAAGATATTCTTAACCAAACCTCGCATACAACAACCACTCTTCCTGTCACACAACAAACAACGACAAAAACGCTTTCTACTTCTCCTGCCCTTCTTCCTTCTACAACACACACCTTGACGCAACCCTCTCATTCTACTCACTCACAAAGTTCTGATGTACCACCTCATCATTCAACACATCCATAAGTCTCAATAAATTGTAACTTTGGCTTATTCTGGCTCAATAGTACGCATTCGTTTTCTCTATTTTCTATAGAAAGTCGTATCTATGACTCGTTTTATCTTTATTACAGGCGGTGTTGTTTCTTCTCTTGGTAAAGGCATTGCCTCGGCTGCACTCGCTGCTCTTTTACAAACACGTGGTTATAAGGTTCGGCTTCGCAAATTAGACCCTTATCTCAACATTGATCCCGGTACGATGAATCCGTACCAACATGGTGAAGTTTTTATTACAGAAGACGGTGCCGAAACGGATCTTGACTTAGGGCATTACGAACGCTTCACAGATGTCAACACCACGCGTGAAGATAATACAACTACGGGTAAAATCTATTCAGATGTGATTAGTCGTGAACGACGAGGAGATTATTTAGGCATCACTGTACAGGTTATCCCACACATTACAGACGCCATTAAAAATACGATTGTTGCCAATACAGAAGGATTTGATTTTGTTATCGTTGAAATTGGGGGTACAGTTGGTGATATTGAAAGCCTACCTTTTTTAGAATCTATCCGACAATTACGTAATGATTTAGGGTTAGACCATACACTTGTTATCCATTTAACCCTTCTGCCATGGATCCCCTCTGCGGGAGAACTCAAAACAAAACCCACCCAACATTCGGTGAAAGAACTCCAGAATGTCGGGATTCAACCTCAAATTCTCCTCTGCCGTTGTGATAGACCGATCCCGCCTGCAGAACGTCAAAAAATCGCGAATTTCTGTAACGTCAAACCAGAAGCCGTTATTGCTGCGCGCGATGTCGATACGATTTACGCCTGTCCCCTCTCCTACCACGCCGAAGGTATGGATATAGAGGTATTACGTTATTTTGGATTACCACATGCCGATCCTCCCGATCTTTCACAATGGGAAAATATTGTCAATGCACTTCGTTACCCTGACTCAGAAGTAACGATTATTATTGTTGGTAAATACACTACCTTATTAGATAGTTATAAATCTCTTAACGAAGCCCTCTTACACGGAGGTATCGCGCACAAAACTAAAGTGCGGTTAGAGTGGCTAGAAGCTGAAGCGTTGGAAAAAGACCCAACAGCGATACACATGCTTTTATCCCATGCCCATGGTATTCTTGTTCCGGGTGGTTTTGGTGAACGAGGGGCTCAAGGAAAAATTGAAGCTATTCGTTTTGCCCGTGAAAATAATATCCCTTTTTTAGGAATTTGTTTTGGTATGCAAATGGCGGTTATTGAATGTGCCCGTCATCTCGCCAATATTCCTGAAGCCTCCTCTACCGAATTTGGACAAACCTCTGCCCCTCTCGTTGGGTTGATGACAGAGTGGACACGTGACGATGAGCTGTTACGTCGTAGTGAAAGTGGGCAATTAGGCGGAACAATGCGCCTTGGTGCCTATCCCGCTCTTTTAACAGAAAAATCCCGTGTCGCTGAAATATATGGCACAACAACCATACGTGAACGACACCGCCACCGCTACGAAGTGAATGTCCATTATAAAGCACAACTTGAAAAAGCGGGGCTTGTGTTTTCTGGACTTTCCCCTGATGGGATTCTACCAGAAGTGGTTGAATATACGCATCATCCATGGTTTATAGCCGTTCAATACCACCCAGAACTGAAATCACGCCCCTTTGCTCCACATCCTTTATTTTCTGGGTTTATTGGGGCTGCGTTAAAACAAGCGCGTTCATCATGACACTTACGCCTCCTTATTCTCTCTCTGTTGGTTCTTTAACCATCGGTAATAATCGCCCTTTTGTTCTTATTGCGGGACCTTGTCAGATTGAGTCTGCCACACATGCACTCGAATGTGCTTCTACCCTTAAAGAAATGTGTGCTAATGCACAAATAGGGCTTATTTATAAAAGCTCTTTTGATAAAGCCAATCGTACTAGTTTATCAAGTGCGAGAGGTGTTGGAATCACCGCAGGGCTGGAAATTTTATCCCGTATACGTTCAGAACTTGGAATCCCTATTTTAACAGACGTTCATTCTCCAGAACAATGTACTCTCGCAGCAAAAGCAGTTGATGTTCTCCAAATTCCAGCTTTTTTGTGTCGACAAACAGATCTTCTTATTGCGGCAGGACACACACAAGCAGCGATCAACATCAAAAAAGGGCAGTTTCTTGCCCCATGGGATATACATCATGCTGCACAAAAAATTGCCTCTACTGGCAATCAACGCATTATGCTGTGCGAACGCGGCACAAGTTTTGGATATAATACACTTATCAACGACATGCGTGCTTTACCGATTATGGCTCGAACGGGGTACCCTGTCGTTTTTGATGCAACCCATTCTGTACAACGCCCGGGAAATTTAGGCCAATCTTCAGGAGGAGAACGTGAATTTGCTCCGCTATTAGCCCGCGCAGCGCTTGCCGTGGGAATTGCTGCTCTTTTTATAGAAACGCATGAAAACCCTGATCAAGCCCCAAGTGACGGACCGAATATGTTGCCCCTCCGTCAACTTCCCACATTGTTACAGCATTTCAAAGAACTTGATACTCTTATTAAAACAAAAATACTTTAAAAATATTTTAATCTAGTTCTTTTTAAGAAAGTCTCTCTTTAGGAATTTTTTAGAGAATCTTTCTGGGTACCTTTTTTCTGGGTACTTTTTCTGGACGCTTTTTTTTGGGGGGGCACTTTAAACGTCAAGATTAGCCACTTTTAAGGCATTGCTGACAATAAAATCTCGTCTCGGCTCTACCACATCGCCCATTAACGTTGTAAAAATGGAACTTGCTTCTTCAACATCTCCCACTTTGACTTGTAACAATGTTCGCGAAGCAGGATTTAAGGTTGTTTCCCATAACTGGGCATCATTCATTTCGCCCAAACCTTTGAAGCGGTTAATTGCCAATCCTCGACGCCCTTGTGCCAAAAGGTACGAAAAAAGATCAACCGGACCTGAAAGTTTGATTTCACTCGTTTCAGATTTTAACGTTATCCCACTTTTATAATCCTGCTGTAATCGTTCTCTTTGGGATTCTAACCAACGTATATCCCCGCCCATGAAAGACGATAAGGTTAGAGTATAATGCTCTCTCACCCCCGCAATATGACGAGTGAGTTCTAAATGGTTATTATCACACACAACTTGCCAACCGCTGTGTTCCATAGATGGAGCCACAGATGGTGCAAATATGTCTAACCGTTTTTGAAAATCGGAAACCCTTTCTTGCATATGTGTTATGTCTGATGTTATAACACCGCTTAAAACAGCTTGTTCCACCATCCAAAGAGGGACACGCCCCGCTATTCGTCCCACAATCTGATACACTTGGCGAATAAAGGACATTTCCGCTAAAAGGTCTTCTCCTAAAACAACCCGCCCATCTGAGTAAACAAAAGAGATTTTTGCTAAAGCTTTATCAAGCAAATAATGTTCCAGCGCCGCATCATCTTTCAGATAATTTTCCTCATGACCACGTTTAGCACGATAAAGTGGCGGTTGGGCAATATATAAATACCCATTCTCAATCAGTTCTGGCATTTGACGGAAAAAGAACGTCAATAACAATGTACGAATATGTGACCCATCAACGTCAGCGTCTGTCATAATGACAATACGATGATAACGCAATTTTTCGAGAGAAAAGCCGCCCTGTTCAGCCTCACCGCGTCCAATACCCGTACCCAGCGCCGTGATCAATGTTCCAATTTCAGCCGAGCCAAGCATACGGTCAAAACGGGCTCGTTCAACATTAAGAATTTTCCCTTTTAAAGGTAAAATCGCTTGAAAACGCCTATCCCGCCCTTGTTTGGCGGTACCACCTGCAGAATCTCCCTCGACAATAAATAACTCTGCTTGTGCAGGGTCACGCGTTTGGCAATCAGCAAGTTTACCCGGCAATGAAGAAACGTCTAACACGCTTTTACGCCGTGTTAATTCCCGCACTTTACGAGCGGCTTCCCGTGCAGCCGCAGCTTCTAACACTTTAGAAACAATTATTTTCGCTTCTTTGGGATGCGTTTCAAGCCAATAACTCAGAATATCTGAAACCGCCGCATGAACAACGGGCTGTACCTCTGATGAAACCAATTTATCTTTTGTTTGTGATGAAAATTTTGGATCTGGCACTTTTACAGAAAGAACAGCGGTCAGCCCTTCACGCATATCCTCACCTTGTAAGGATTGGGCTTCTTTGCTAGCGATATTTTCAGCATAACGGCTAATAACGCGGGTTAAGGCTTGCCGAAACCCTGCTAAATGCGCTCCTCCATCTCTTTGTGGGATATTATTGGTAAAACATAACATTGTTTCATGGAAACTATCGTTCCAACTTAAGGCAAATTCAACCTTAATCCCATTGTCACTCTTTTCAGAAACACCACTAATAGGCGGCGTCAATATATGAGAGGAACGATTTAACCAAGTCACAAAGGCTTTAAGTCCGCCTTCATAATGAAAAATTTCTTCCTTATGGGGCGTGACGCGTGCATCTCTTAAAATAATTTCCAAACCAGAATTCAAAAAAGCAAGTTCACGCAAACGCCGCTCAAGTATAGAAAAATCAAAATCTGTTTTAGGAAATGTTTCAGAACTCGGTAAAAAACTGACTTCCGTCCCAGTTTTTTCATCGGAAGCCCCGACCACTTTCAAAGGCGCAACGCGCTCACCATACACAAAACTAATAAAATGCTCCTGTCCGTTACGCCAAATACGCACCCGCATCCATGACGATAACGCATTTACAACAGCAGCTCCCACACCATGCAGTCCGCCCGAAACTTTATAGGCATTTTGGTTAAATTTACCGCCCGCATGTAAACGCGTTAAAACAACTTCAGCGGCACTAATCCCTTCCTCAACGTGCATATCAGTCGGAATACCACGCCCGTTATCCCGTACAGTCACACTACCGTCGGCATTCAACGTTACAAGACAAGAAGAAGCAAATCCCGCTTGGGCTTCATCAACCGCGTTATCAATAATCTCAAAGACCATATGGTGTAAACCAGAGCCATCATCGGTATCACCGATATACATCCCCGGTCGCTTACGAACAGCTTCAAGCCCCTTCAGCACAGAGATTGATGCGGCGTTATACTCATCAACAGCCACCAATGACACAGGCTGAGAGACATCGGTCATGAGATTATTATACTCCTTAAAAGAAAAACAAAATAAGCGTTTGTTACCCTAATTTCATAGACGTCGCTAATATAGCCTATACATGTGTAAAACATATTTCTTTTTAACACATTTCTATTTTCTATATCACATTTTTACCTATCAGAGGGGAATAAATTACCATGGTGTACTGTCATAAATTGGGCTTTCCCTTTTAAAGAGGAAAAAGGGTCTTTGTCTGTTCCAGTTAAAAGCACAGTACTCTTAAAGGTTTGTAAACTTTTTAACAAAGCTACACGACGCACCTCGTCTAAATGAACCAAAGGTTCATCAAGTAACAATAATGGCGGTATGCCACGATATTCCGTAACAACATGGGCATGAGTCAAAACAAGCCCCACAAGTAACGCTTTTTGTTGCCCTGTGCTGGCTATCGCTGCTGATTGTCCCGTATGTAAATTTGTTAAAACACAATCCGCACGATGAACACCTAGGGAAGTCCCTCCCTTTTGACAATCCTGCGCACGAAGAGTCGATAATTGATCCCGGAACCAGTCTTCTACCACTAAAGCGGGATCACGATAAAGAGAAGCCCCTATAGGGCAATGCACATCAAGCCGCGTCGCAGAAAAAGAGTCGCGTGCGTGTTGGGTATGCTGATTAAGCCGTTCTACTGTTTCATTACGTGCCGCCGCAATAGCCACCGCATGGCGTGCCATAGCGTGCTCTACTCCTGATATCCACGCCCGTTCTGAAAAACGAGTCTGAAGTAATTTGTTACGCTGCGTCATTGCTTTTTCATAAGCAGCAAGCTCTGAGGCATGTTGTGGAAAAATCGCGATAACGAGACGGTCTAAAAAACGACGTCTTTCGGATAAACCGCCGCTAAATAACCTGTCCATTTGTGGCGTAACCCACACCACAGAAACCATTTTATGACTAAAATCATGCCCCCATTGGCTGTTACGAAAACGCTTGCCGTTACATAACAACACTCGACGATGGGCTTCAGCCTCTCGCTGTACGCCCGTACCAATTTCAAGATAATCACCAGCACTTTTAAGACGTGCAAAGACCGCCCATTCTGTACTGTCACACTGCCCGATTTGCCCAAGGGGTGCAGCCCGCAAACCACGCCCTGGGGCAAGAAGCGAAAGAGCTTCTAAAAGATTTGTTTTACCACTGCCATTATCACCCGTAAGAACAAGAAGTTCCGCGTGAGGCTCCCACAAAAGGTTAGAGTAATTACGAAACTGTGAGAGACGCAACTTTAATAAGCACGACATCTCTCAACTAAATACACGCCGACTTACCAAAGATAACAATACTCACACGCGCATCGGCATAATGACATATAATGCCGAAGAGACACCCACACTTCTTACAATAACAGGGGCGGTACTATCTGCAAAAACGAATTCGGCTTCGTTTTCAACCTGATCCATAATATCCCCTAAATAACGCGCCTGAAAGCCAACCTCCAACTCTTCAGAAGAATAAGAAATGATATTGTCATCTAATTCCTCTTTGGCTGTACCACGTTCAGGACTATTGGCTGATAACACTAATAAGCCTGTTTTTAAGGTGAGTTTTACAGGGCGTGAACGTTCTTGACTAATAGCCGCAACGCGTGCAACAGCCTCTGAAAACGCTTTTCTGTCAACTTTAAGAACACGATTATTATTTTGAGGAATAACCCGCTCATAATCAGGGAAAACGCCATCAATCAATTTCGACGTTAAAGTAATAGTCCCCACAACAAATTGAATACGCGTATCAGACAAAGCAACAGAAACCTCTTCCTCTGTTTCTTCCATAAGTTTACGCAATTCATTGACTGTTTTACGAGGAATAATTACTCCCGAAATCCCCGCAGCTCCAGATGGGAGCCCTGTTTCTGCACGCGCAAGACGATGACCATCTGTTGCTACAGCCCGTAATTTTTCTTCCCCGTCTACGTCAGCAACATGTAAATAAATCCCATTGAGGTAATAACGTGTTTCTTCTGTAGAAATAGCAAAACGTGTTCTATCAACCAAAGACTGCAAAATAGAGGAAGAAATTTGAAATTTATGGGGAAAATCTCCCGAACCCATTGAGGGAAAATCATCAACAGGGAGCACGTTAAGGCGCGTAGCGTACCGCCCTGCCCGTAAATGTAAGCCATCGCTCTCTGTTTGGTCTAATTCTACGAGAACACCATCGGGTAATTTGCGTACAATATCGTATAAAACAGCAGCAGGTGCTGTGCAAGAGCCCTCAGAGGCAATAGAAGCAGGAATATGCTCCACAACCTCAATTTCCATATCCGTTGCTTTAAGGCTTACTTGTTGACTTGTTACCTGAATAAGCACATTCGCTAAAATAGGAATCGTATTACGTTTTTCTGCAACGCTCTGGACATGCGCTAATGCTTTAAGGAGGGTCGCACGCTCCGTTGAAAACTTCATTTACCCCTCATTCTTTAAAAAAATAAAAATAGACACAAGTTACTATAAACAAGATTTCTCAAGCTCTCAAGCACTTCCCATGTTATATATTTTCTAACATACGCCGTAAAAGTGCTATATCTTCTGCCAGCATGCCATCTTGTTGCATCAATTCAGCGACACGGTTTACAGCATGCATAACGGTTGTGTGATCTCTATTCCCAAATTTTCTCCCAATTTCTGGTAAAGAGCAACTTGTTAATTGTTTAGAAAGATACATAGCCACCTGACGAGGGCGTGCAACATTCCGTGCTCTGCGTGCCGAAGACATATCTGTTAAGCGAATACCCCAATGTTCTGCCACTTTTTTTTGAATTTCATCAACCGTTACCCGTCGATCGTGGGCTCTTAATATATCATGGAGTACTTCATGCGCAATATCAAGCGTCACAGGACGATTAAACAATGTGGCATGAGCAATCAAGCGATTTAACGCCCCCTCAAGTTCACGCACATTAGAGGTAATTTTATGCGCCAAAAATTCAAGCACTTTAATCGGTATAATAACACCTGACGCTTTGGCTTTGACTTCTAAAATTGAAACACGTAACTCAAAAGTTGTTGCGTGAATATCGGCAACCATACCACAGCCAAGGCGTGTCCGCAGACGATCCTCAAGCCCTGATAAATCAGAAGGAGATTTATCACAAGAGACAATAATTTGACGCCCCGCATCAACAAGTGCGTTAAATGTATGGAAAAATTCTTCTTGTGTGCTGTCTTTACCAATCAGAAATTGAATATCATCAATCATCAAAACATTTACAGAACGTAATTGTTCTAAAATTCAATGGTCGATCGAGACTGAATCGCCGCAATAAAACGGTGCATAAATTTTTCAGCAGACATATACGCAACAGAATTTTGTCCCGTTTTCATAAGTTCTGCACCGATCGCGTGCATCAAATGTGTTTTACCTAAACCAACACCGCCATAAAGAAAAAGCGGGTTAAATCCGGGACTTGCGGGTGTTTCTGCAACACGGCGTGCGCACGCATAGGCGAATTCATTGGGTTTACCAACAACAAACGTATCAAAAGTAAAACGTTTATCGAGGACAGCTCCCCAATCATTATTGTTATGATCTCTGTTATTAAGGTTATTATTGAAGTTATTGCCAGATAAATCTGGAGTCTTTATAGAAAGAGGTATGACCTCTTGCCCTACAGAAGTCTCACTACACCGCCCAACATCAAACTCAACCCGTCTTAAGCCTTTATTTTCCTGACACCATAATTCAGATAAACGATGACCATATTTATTACGCACTGTATCCCGCAAATAAGGATCCGGAAGCAAAAGAATCAGTTCATCGCCACGAATCGCGCCAAGCGTAATTTTCTCTAACCATGCCCGATAGTCACTATCACCAATTTCTTCCCTCAAACGTGCACATATTCGCAGCCAAGACTTTTCAATGTCACCCGAATCAAATCTCACACTGTCATCTTGATTAAAAAAGGCTTTTTCATCCTCACTGGCTGCTATTGTCATTGCTGCACTCCCCCAATACCCCATCTCGCCTCATCTTACCCTTCTCGCTTATTTATTTTCTACAAAATATTACAATTATAAAAGAGTGACTTTTTACAATAAAAACAGCCCTTAAAATACGAAACTTTTACAGCATTAGAATGACCATCAAAAACTACGCATATTTCTATATTTTTTATACTTTATTATACCTGACTTCAGAAAGTCATTCGTTGAACTATGAGACGCCTCAAAAAATATACGAAATTTTTAGAGTTCGTTAAGCGCCATACCCTTTTAACACCTATGTTAAAGAGATAACGCCACAAACACTATTTTAAGAAAGAACGTCAGACCTCCTACAAAAAGTCACACAAAATCAACAACAACTCTAAGACAACGATAGGGTCATAAACATGACCCCATCACGAGTCGTAACTTTACGAGGCACAAAATTACACCAGCTTAAAACACCCATCACAACGAGAGTAATATGCCTTAAACTGTTGAAATGTTATAAACGTTCTTAAAGAGAGCTCTTAAGCTGTGGCTAAGGCTTTTACACGTGCCGACAAACGCGAAATTTTACGGGCAACCGTGTTATGATGAAGAACACCTTTTGTTGCAGCACGCTGAATCTCAGGCTGTGCTATACGCAAAGCCTCACGCGCTGCCGCATGGTCGCCAGAAGCAATAGCCAATTCGACCTTTTTAACAAAAGTACGCACGCGGGATTTGCGTGCTGTGTTACGAGCGTTCCGCTTAGCGGATTGCCGAATGCGCTTACGCGCAGAAGCGATATTCGCCATGAGTTTCTATTCTATCCCGTTCCAGCAATAAAGTGAGTGATAAAGTTCTTGTTGTTGACACATTACGTCAACCTTAAGCCAAGAGTCAAGCCTGAACTCTATATCCTCAAATATCCCAAATATACACAACACATGAACAACGACTTAAAGCCTTTATTATTTTAAAGACTTCTCATAAAGGATTTTTTATTTTATAAAGCGTAAAATAACGAAAATTAGGTTGCATACAACACGCCCATGATTAAACGCATTATTTCGATTACCAATATTAATGAAATTCAGTTTCACAATTCAGAAAAAGCGGTAACAGATTTTGCCTCTTGTACCCTTATTAGAGGAAAATCCAACGAAAGAAAAACTCTTTGCAATATTCTCTCTACCCTCCAAAAGGATTATGTCGGCATACCTTGTTCTCGCACAGACTCCCCAGAAACAGGTTTAAAAGCGTCGGAACAAGGTAAAAAATCAGCATTTCATCTCCTTTTAGATGATGGCACACAGATAGCTTTTAATAATACTAAAAAAACATGGAGTAAAAACACGAGTTTAGAAGTTCTTTCAAAAACTCTTCATATTTCTATTTTTGACGATGTTTTTATTTCAAACACTTATCGTCGTTTTAGACAGAATCTTTATGCCATGCTTATGGGAGAAAGTGCTTTTCCTCTTATTAAGGCGTTTAGCGATTTAAATCAAAAAGAACAAGCATGTAAAGAGTTAGACAAACGTCAACAAATTAAAAAAGATAAACAAAAAATTGTTGAAGAACTTTCATCACTCTTTGATCAGATCATTCCTCTCTACCAAGTGAACGTCAATAAACACCTTGAAAATTTTAAGACCGATTTTAGACTCTGTGACATAAAAGCAACATACTCCTCGGATTTTCCTCTACTTAATTATACTCTCCAAGAATCTATGTACCCTGATCATCTTAATAAAAAGATATTAGCCTTTTCATTTTTCCTAGAAATTCAAAAACGTAACCTCACAAAAACCCTCTCCAAAATTATTGTTTTTAATGATACTTTAGACAAAAAATACCATGAGGTAACAATTTCAAAAATTATAGACTTAACTAAAAATAAAAACACCCAAATGATTGTTCTTTCTAAAGACGTGGCTTTTCTTGCCCGTATTTATCAAGAATTACACACTCATTCTATAACACCCAATGTTCTTCATATAAAACCCTCAAGCATAGAAAACGACACGAAGACCATAACCTCTTACCTCCAAGAAGCAGAACAAAAGTCAAAACCTGTTCAGACACCCGTGCAAAAAGTAGCAACGCCTGTTGTAGTCCCCTCTCCAAAAGCAAAACAACAACCCAAAATGTCGTCGCCTCCCCCCTCAAAAGAAAAAGAACAGCAAAAAAGCACAAAAACGCCTGAAGAAACAATAGAACAAAATCAAGCCCCTGTCCCATTCCCTCAAAAAATTATATTGCAACAGGATCATGACATAGTAGATCTTATTAAGTATCTTCAAAACCAAAATAAGGATAGCAACCCTTTCGATATTATACGTAAATTACGCCCCATTCTTGAAACAGAAATCCGCAGAAAGCATCCCCTGTGTTTTGATGAAACAAAACCACAAACTCTTACTCTTAGTCTCATGCTTAGAAACCTTCCATCAGACAGTAAGATTTTTTCTCAACAGCAACTAGAAAAAATAAGCGAGATTAACAAATTTACTCAAAACTATCATCATGGTAATTTCATTATCCCCCCTGACCCCGCTACGTTAGAAAGATTTATTAAAGAGACCCTTGATATTGTAGGTATTTATTATGGGGAAAAAACATGAAAAGTCCTAACACCATAAAAGACACAAAATTTTATCACCATTATTCCAAGGCTTTTATGGTATAAGTTTATGTTTTTGATGGATGAATCATTTTCGCAAACAATCATCTGATAATGACCTAGACGAGTATTATGACACATTCTCATTTTACACCTCCGCCGCCCTCTTCAGAAGACACTGATTTTGGTTTTCGCGCTGTCCCTAAAGCTGAGAAAAAAACCCTTGTCCGTGCGGTGTTTGATAGTGTTGCCCCACGTTATGACATTATGAATGACCTTATGTCTTTAGGTATTCACCGTATTTGGAAGCGTATTTTTATTACCGAGCTTGCGCCTCACCCTAGTTTAAGCCTGCTTGATTTAGCCAGCGGTACAGGCGATATTGCCTTTGGTTGGCTTAAAAACAAAGGCGGTCCTACAATTATGACAGACGTTAATGCGTCTATGCTCTCTTGTGGGCGTGATCGTGCTCTTAATCGTGGGCTTATTTCAAATCTTTCTTTTTGCGTAACAGATGCCGAAGCGCTTCCCTTTCCCGATAGGTCGGTCGATCGCGTTTCTATGGCGTTTGGCTTGCGTAATTGTACCGATAAAAACGCCGTTATTCATGAAGCGATGCGTGTTTTACGCCCGGGTGGGCGTTTTTTATGTCTTGAATTTTCTAAAGTTCAAGTCGCTGCGCTTGCCCCTCTTTATGAAGCGTGGTCTTTTAAGGTTCTGCCTATTATGGGAGAAATTGTGGCTAAAGATCGCGCAAGTTACCAATATCTCGCCGAAAGTATTCGCACTTTTCCCGATCCAGAAACGCTTGCCGATATGTTTCGCGCCGCCCAATTTTCCCACGTGACTTATCGCCTGTTATCAGGAGGGATTGTCGCCATTCATTCGGGTTGGCGTCTTTAAAAATATTACCTTTACAAAAGCATGAACGCCTCCTCCTCCCGCTCTGTTTTACTGGTTATTAGCGGAAGTATTGCAGCTTGTAAAAGCCCAGATATTCTTCGTCTTCTCAAAATGGCGGACATACAGACTCGTTGTGTGCTGACACAAGGAGGGGCAAAATTTGTAACCCCATCAACTTTACAAACCCTTTCTGACTCGCCTGTGGCTATGGATCTTTTTCCCTCTCATGAGACAGAAAGCACCATGCAACATATTACACTTGCCCGTTGGGCTGATCTTGTTTTGGTTTGCCCCGCTTCGGCGCATTTATTAGCCCGTATGGCGCATGGCTTAGCTGATGACCTTGCTAGCACGCTTTTACTCGCAACCACAGCGCCGATTATTGCCGTCCCCGCAATGAACACCCATATGTGGGAACACCCTGCAACACAACATAATGTAACAACCCTCAAGCAACGCGGGGTTCATATTGTTCCGCCCGCTTATGGTTTCATGGCGTGTGGAGAAACAGGTTTTGGGCGTATGCCTGAACCGTCCGTTATTGTCGATGAAGTGTTAACATTTTTCCGCACACAAAAACAAAAAACCGGTCCCCTCGCGGGGGTTAAAGTGCTTGTTACGGCAGGTCCTACCCATGAGCCATTAGACCCTATTCGCTATATAGCGAACCGTTCTTCAGGCAAGCAAGGCTATGCGATCGCTGAAGCCTTTGCCGATCAAGGTGCTCTTGTGACCCTTGTCAGTGGTCCTGTGACTATCCCTCCACCGGCAGGCGTTCGCGTTATACTCTGTGAAACAGCACGAGACATGCATAAGGCTGTCATGACAACGTGCCCTTATGACATTGCTATTTGCACAGCAGCGGTCGCTGATTGGCGCCCCGAAACCCAAGAAAACCAAAAAATTAAAAAACCGGATACCCCAAAAACCAACACCTCCGCCCCGTATTCTCTGACCCTTGTAGAAAACCCAGATATTTTAGCCGAATTGTCACACCCCTCTCCTTTACGCCCGCGGCTTGTTATTGGCTTTGCTGCCGAAACAGAAAACCTGATCCCGCACGCTCAAGCTAAATTACACCGTAAAGGGTGTGATTGGCTGATTGCCAATGATGTAAGCCCTGCTCATCAAGTCATGGGAGGAGATCACAATAAAATTTTCCTCCTTTCACGCCATGACAATAAAATTGAGGCATGGGACACCCTCCCTAAAACCGACATTGCCTGCCGCCTTGTTCACCACGTGTTAACATGTGAATCAGCGTGGAGGTCGTCCTCGAAATAACCCCCACGGACAGAAAAGTTACAGGAAAATCATATGCAAAACGCCTCACAAACTCCCGCGTCAACACTACAGGTCAAAGTACAAAAATTGCCTCATGCCGAAGGGCTTCCACTCCCCAGCTATGCCACAGCAGGGGCGGCAGGTATGGATCTCTTAGCAGCAGAAGCCGTACCCCTTCCCCCACAAGGAAGAACACTTATTCCGACAGGGCTTTGCGTAGCACTCCCGCCCGGGTATGAAATGCAAATCAGACCGCGTTCGGGGTTAGCCTTAAAACACGGTTTGATTTTGCCCAATGCGCCTGGTACCATTGATGAAGATTATCGGGGAGAAATTAAAATTATCCTCATGAATATGGGGCAAGAAATTTTTTTTATTGAAAGAGGCATGCGCATTGCGCAAGCGATTATTGCACCTGTTTCCCGTATTACATGGCTTGAATGCACAAATTTAGACGCCACAGAACGCGGTAGTGGCGGATTTGGAAGTACAGGCACTTTGTCCTCATGATGAGAGAGTCATGAGATAGAGACGGGTCAAGAGACGGAACGTCTAACGAGAGAGAAAGGGTATAGGTATTGGCATCAGTTATTTATGCCGCGTCAAATATTGAGTGGTTCTGCGTATATGGAGAGGGCGAAAGAGGAGGCGGGCAGTTTTG
>JAFVHT010000052.1 GCA_017474285.1 Acetobacter sp. | reverse complement strand
TCAATATAAAAGTCCCCATGCTGTCTGGGAAATATCATAAAATAGTAAAAAATGATAAGATTATTTTTATTCAAGAAGAAGGTGAAATACACCTTAATCTGCCTATATTGTATATCGAAAATGGTATTTATCTGTCCCGCTTTCATATTGGTCATATAAATTATTTTTATTATAAAAAACGTGTTCAACAAACAGAAAAAGAAAAAAGAATGATTGCTTCTTTTCTGCAGGTTGCCAATAAATTTAGAAAAGAATTTTATCTGAAACAAAATGATTTATTATTCTTTAATAATAAAAGAACTCTACATGATAGAACAGAATGTAGTATTGAGTTGAACCTAAATGGTAGATTACAAACGCGTAAATTTTATATTGCGTTTGCACTTTAAGGTTATGTAACTTGTTACGAGACTTTCATATTTCATCCGCTCATCATAGAGTCGGACTCCATGGTAACCTGCCTTTTTGGGTTTCTATATTGAAAGAAAGTCAAAAACTCATTCCTCCAAATCAAAAATTAAATGTTTTAGATTTTGGGTGTGCGGAGGGGAAATTTTTGCAAATTATTGATTTGTTTTTTAATATATCTTGTTGTGTAGGAGTTGATTACGATAAAGATCTTATAGAGGTTGCTCAGATAAATAATCAGAATCAGTTTATTGAATATATAACAGACGATCAGCTAAGTTCTACTCTTATTACCAAAAAAGAATTTTTTGATGTTGTTTATTCACAAGAAGTTCTTTACACGCTAGAAGATCTTAATCATCACGCACAGGTAATATATTCTGTTTTAAAAAATAGAGGGTTTTATTTTGCTACTATTGGTTGCCATACGGATAACCCTTTTTGGATAAAACGAAGAGAAATTATTAAACAAGGAGAAAAATATCCCGTTTATGACTATTCATTACATGAAGTCACTGAAATCTTTCATAAAGCTGGGTTTGAAGTATGCCTCAAAAGATTACCTATGGAGTATTTTGCAGTATACCACCCAAATATCGTTAAGGAGTTTGGCTCTTTGTCGCATTTAGTCACACATTGCATAGATTATAAAATGTTATTTTGTTTTTACAAAAAATGAGATGCATAACAAAAATAAAATGTTATTCATTATGGGACACAGTGTTTTTTATACATTCAAAGAACTTAATTTTACGACAAACGCCAAAATACGCTTTGAAAACAGTTTACATTACAAAAAATCTGCAGCATTTTAGTTCTCAACTTAAGCAGAGTTTGCTATACTAACTTAAAATATAGTGTTCGCTCTTACAGCAAAACACAAAATGAAAACAGAGGGAGACTGATGGCAAAAGTTCTCGTCGTCACGTCAGGAAAAGGTGGGGTTGGTAAAACCACAACAACAGCCGCGCTTGGTGCGGCTTTGGCTATGATGGGGCAGAAAGTTGTTTTGGTTGATTTTGACGTTGGTCTCCGTAACCTTGATTTGGTTATGGGTGCTGAACGTCGCGTTGTTTTTGACCTTATCCACGTTATTCAAGGCGATACTAATCTTTCACAGGCTTTAATTAAAGATAAACGCGTTGAAGGGCTTTTTCTCCTTCCAACCTCTCAGACTCGTGATAAAGATGCGCTTACCCAAGAGGGTGTTGCCCATGTTATTGATGAGTTACGGGAAAAATTTGATTGGGTCATTTGTGATAGTCCTGCAGGCATTGAGCGCGGAGCACAAATGGCGATGTACCATGCTGATATGGCTGTTATTGTTGCTAACCCGGAAGTCTCTTCTGTACGGGATAGTGATCGTATTATTGGCATGCTTGACAGTACAACACAAAAAGCCAAAAACGGCGAAGAAATGGAAAAATTTCTTCTTATTACGCGTTATGACCCTCAACGCGCAGCCCGTGGGGACATGTTAAGTACTGATGATGTGTTAGATATTCTTTCTATTCCATTGATCGGTATTGTTCCAGAAAGTCAAGACGTTCTTAAAGCTTCAAATGTCGGTACGCCTGTTACTGTTTCAGAGCCAGACAGTGCCGCAGCTTGTGCTTATTCTGAAGCAGCGCGTCGGCTTATGGGGGAAGATGTTAAAATTACTGTCCCTGCAGAGCGTAAAGGTTTGTTGGATTGGCTTTTCAAACGGAAATCGGTATGAATTTTCTTTCTAGCTTTTTCAAAAAACGCGCTTCTGCTCCTATTGCCCGTAACAGATTACAAGTTCTGTTAGCACATGAGCGTGCTTTTACAGGAAATAATGCTGAACAGTCGGATTTATTAGAAAAATTACAACGTGAGATCTTAGAAGTCATCAAACGTCATATTCCAATTGATCAAGACAAAGTCCAAATTAAACTTGCTCGCGAAGCACAATGCTCTGTTTTGGAAATTGATGTTGAAGTACCCGGAATAACAGATAAGCCTACAAGAATGCGGTAAGTTTTATTCTAGGCTTTATAAAGTATTTTGTAAGAAACTTTCACTTTCAAATCAATACCTATATTATTAAGGATTATTTACAGTATTTTAACGTAATTTTTTTATTATAATATCTTATATCATAAGTTCTTTCTATTCCTTTATACTATTAAATCATAGTATCTCTCTTTATAAAAAATAAACCAATCTTTTGCCTCGACGGATAGACTCTCCACAGATATATTACAAGTCTTTTTCACGTTTTTTCTGTTATTTCTGCTTCACACCGTAAACAAAATAGTATAAACACATGTCCTTTTTGTTGCCGTATACCCTAAAGCAACGTTTTCACATTATTCATCGTTATATACTTTATCGGTTATTGATCGCCTTATTAGCCATAACCGGAATGCTTGTTTTTCTAGTTTGGCTTATTCAATCATTGCATTTTGTCTCCCTCGTTATTGATCATGGGCTTTCTCTCCAAGTTTTTATAAAACTAACAAGCCTGCTTATCCCTCCCTATGTCGCTATTATTCTTCCTATAACGACTTTTATCGTCACATTATTTATTTATCACTCTATGAAAAGAGAAAGAGAGCTTACTGTTTTAGAATCTGCTGGTTTTTCTATTTTTTCATTATCTATCCCAGGTTTAAGCTGCGCCGTTATAGCGACATGCGTAGGTTTTTTTCTGAATTTATGGCTTGTTCCTCTCTCATACCATGCCTTTCGGCAGTATGAATTTAATATTCGCAATCAAATCGCTACATATCTGTTACAAGAAGGTGTTTTTACTCATATTTCTAATAATTTAACTGTTTACGTCCGTTCACGCGCACAAGATGGTACACTCCATAGTCTTCTTATAGAAGATGATCGTAAACCAGAGGAACACACAACTATTTTAGCAACGCACGGCGCTGTAACACTTTCGCACAATGTGCCTCATATTATTCTTTATAACGGTTCTCGACAGGTACTTGACCGCAAAATAGGTCACCTCAATACACTGACTTTTCATGAGTATATTCTCACACTCCCCAAACTTCATAACACCGAGACGCGTATTCCCGATGTCTCAGAGCTCTCACTTTTAGAGCTTCTTTATCCAGACCCACACAAAATATCACAAAGAGATCTTGGGAAATTCAAAGTTGAAGGTTGGAAACGCCTAACCTCCCCACTCACCTGTCTATCTTTTGCATTTGTTGGGCTTGTTGCCGTTCTCCAAGGACATACCCCCCGTCAGGGTCATGTTATAAGACCTCTTATCGCTATCCTCACTGTTATTGGTCTTTTAGCACTTAATTTATTTTGTCAGAACCTTGCAGGCAGAAATCTGGTATTATTACCCATTGTTCCATTGATCAGTATTTTACCGGCTGTCATTTGTGCAATTATTCTTTTTGTCTCTCAATTTTTTCCCCTTGAAACAGGAAAAACACTCCTAAATCACATGACACGTCTAAAAATAAACCTCAAAACAGACAATGACTAAAAATTTTATCATCACTGCGCCTATTTTTTCGTACTATATTACGCGTCGTTTTTTTATTTCGACCTTTGTCATGTTAGCGTCACTAACTGGCCTGATTTGTCTTTTTGACTTTATTGATCTCTTACGCCGTATTACCACAAAACCCCATGTTTCACCCCTTGTTATTACACAAATTACTTTATTACATATCCCCTTTTTTTCTATGAAAGTTCTTCCTTTCAGTGTTTTATTAGGGGGTATTGTGTGCTTTTGGCACTTTACAAAAACATCAGAACTTATTGTTGCCCGTGCTGCCGGTATTTCGGCATGGCAATTTCTTACAGCCCCTGTTGCTTGTGCTCTTCTTATGGGAGCGTTAGCGACCATGCTCGGATCCCCGATTTCCTCTATCCTCTATCATCGTGCTGAAAATTTAGATAGATTGTATCTCCGTACAAACAACACGCCATTCTATTTAGGAAATGATTCTTTTTGGGTACGCCAATCCGATCCTCAAAATGGTCCCATGGCTGTCGCTATTTTGCATGCACAAAAAGTTCAACTTAAACACTCACTTTTAACCCTCTATGACATAACGCTCTTCCGCCTTAATAAAGACGGTCAACTTATTACCCGCATTGACGCACCAAGTGGCTCTCTTGCCCATGGGCATTGGATACTCAATCATACAGAAACTGTTCAACCTAATAGTTTCTTACACGCTACAGGTCGTTTCTTATTACCAACTAATCTCACCTTAAAACGTATAGAAGAAAGTTTCTCCTCTCCCGATACATTTTCTGTTTGGACATTACCGCGCTTTATTACGATGCTTGATCAATCAGGTTTCTCATCTATTCGACATCGTATTCGCTTTCAATCCTTACTGGCACTCCCTGCCTTAACAGGCACTATGACTCTCATAGCCGCTAGTTTTTCAATGCGCCCGTCACGTTACGGGGGTGTTGTACCTATGATCGGTGCAGGCGTTTTTACTGGCTTTTTACTTTTTATTATTGCTAAAATTTCTGAACAATTTGGTAATTCGGGTATTTTACCTGCTGTCATCGCAGCGTGGACACCTACTTTAACAGGCTTTTGTTTTGCTGTATCATTATTGCTTCACTTAGAAGATGGATGAGCAACCAAGTGTTTCTATTTTTACACCATTACCGACTACGTTTACGTCACACACTTAATACGGTTACAGTAATCGGCAGTCTTACAGCGTCTTTCTTGCTCACTCCCTTAGACACAGCCTGTGCAAAAAAACAATCAACGCAGTCTGACACAAGCACCTCTAATGCCAAAGACACCCCTGTTACTTTCCAGTCTGATACGCTTCACTACAATAACACAAAACATATTATAACATGGTTGGGTAATGTACAAGTTTGGCAAAGTGACCATTTTCTACGTGCTGATAAAATTATTTATAACCGAGACACGCGCATTATGGCAGCCCACCATAATATTGTCTCTGTATTACCAGATGGTTCTTCTCTGTATGCACGCTATGCTGAGCTGACAGATGACATGAAAAATGGCATCATGGTGCATGTTAACGCGGCTATGGCAAACAACGCCCAATTTGCTGCTAACGGCTTACGACGTACAGCAGGAAAAATCAATGACTTAAGCCGTATGGTCTATACAGCCTGCGAAATATGTAAAGAGAAAAAAACGCCTTTTTGGCAAATCCGTGCTTTTCATGCAACGCAAGACTTAGAGCATAAACAAATTGATTTTCGTAGCGCCTATTTTGATATTTTAGGCGTACCTGTTCTTTATCTTCCTTATTTTTCTATTACAGATCCTTCTGCGAAACGACACAGCGGTTTTCTCATACCAAAAATAGGACCGCATGACCGCTATCTCGGATCGTATTTCACGATTCCTTATTATCGCGTCATTGACGATCACTCTGACGTTATTCTTCAAGGCTTATTTTCAACACGTACAGCCCCTCAACTCAGTGCTAAATATCGCAATCGTTTCAACTTTGGTACATTAAATGTTCAAGGCGGCTTCGCGTATAACACCCACCGCCCTTATGATTACATCAATGGTTTTGGAGAACATATCAATGCAGGTACCTCTCATGGCTTAGGCGGATATATCTTTATAAATGGACGGTTTTCTGTTTCCAAACATTGGCGCGCAGGGATTAACGCCCGTGCAACATCATCGGCAAATTATATGCGTGACTATCGCATTCCTGGTTATGGTGCCGATGCGCTCCGTTCTAACGCCTATCTTGAAGGTTTTGGTACAGGGGCTTATTCCCGCTTAGAACTGCAAATGTATCAAGGCTTAAACCATGGCATTATCCATACAGATCATTTGCCTATGAGTTTACCGCGTTATACCTATAATTTTCTAAGCCAACCAGATGCTCTTGGAGGGCGACTAAGCGTTCAAACAACAGATTTTGACCTCTACCGCATAGATGGAGTAAGAGACCAGCGTGGACAACTTGCCCTTAACTGGGACCGTCCGTGGCTTGCAAAATCAGGGCAACAATTTCTTCTGACGTTGCGGCTTAATTCTATGATTTACCACGCAATACATGCCGAGAAAGCGCCTGATTTTTTCCGTACAAGTGATGTCGTCAGTGGACAAGTTCTCCCTACCATCGCTCTTAAAACAAATTGGCCCCTTATTCGTACTTTTGCACATAACCACGGCACACAGATTCTTGAGCCTATTGTTCAAGCCATTTACGCACCAAACTCTGGTATGGGGCAGAATAGTAATCTCCCTAACGAAGATAGTTTTGCCTATCAATTTACCGATTCTACGCTTTTTTCACTCAACCGATACCAGGGAACAGATAGGCTTGATGGTGGTTTACGCGCTAATATCGGTGTTCATGCGAATTGGACATGGAAGGGTCACGTTATAGATATACTTGCCGGTAACAGTTTTCAAGAACATATTCAACATAATCGCCTCCCCTATTCTGGACTTAGTCATCATATCTCTGATTTTGTTGCCCGTGCTCGTGTCACACCCAATCAATATATTGATTTTACAGCACGCACACGATTAAGCCCTTATACAGGCGCTGTCCATTTTGCCGATGCCCTTTTTAGTGCTGGCGTTCCGCATTTTCACCTGCGCGGAGGCTATATTTATCAACCTGTAACCCCTTATTATTATTACGCTACAAACACCTACCCCATTGGTTCTCCGTATAATCTTTATCTTCAACCCACCAATGAACTGAGCGGTGGGGTTGCCGTTGATTGGGATCATTGGCACGTCTCTGCTTTTACACGTCGTCGCCTCTCCGAAGAATCTTTTACAACGATAGGAGGTAATTTTGGATATAATAACGATTGCTTTGGTATCAATTTTATGTATCTCAAACAATATTCCTATATCGGGGGACAAAGACGTAATGCGTCTTACTTCATCACAATCAGTCTAAAAACCCTGGGATCTTTCGGTCGTAAGTAAGAATTTCTTTCAAAAGACCACAACTCTCTTATACGTAAGAAAATAACTTGTTTTTGGTTTCGTTTGTTTAACAGAAAGGTGAGAAATTACCACATGAGTTTACGTTCCATTATTTTGGCTGGTTGTGCGTTAATCATAGCTATGCTCCCTTTAACAGACACAACCGTAGCCAAGGCAACGGAAAGTAATAAACCAATTACTAAAACAAAGCCTGAACCTGATGATATGATTATTGCCGTCGTCAACAGTATTCCCTTAACCAAGCGAGATGTTGATAGCCGTGGCAAGCTCTTTGCCCTTTCAACGGGTCTCCCTGTTTCTCAAGAAGTGATGAATAGACTCCGGCCTCAAATTGTCCGTCAGCTTATTGATGAACGCTTGCGTACGCAAGAAATTCTTTCCAGACATATCAATACAACCCCAGAACAAATTTCAGAGGCAATCAGTAATATTGAACGCCGCAATAAGTTGCCACAAGGATCTCTGCGTGCGCATTTCAAACAAGATGGTCTAGCATTGACAACGCTTATTGATCAATTACGTGTACAAATTGGCTGGATTCAAGTCTTACGACAAGAGCTTGGTCCACGTTCTCGTGTTTCTCCTGCAGATATTGCGCAAAGACAAGCCGCCTTAAAACGAGAAGCCGGACATGTGGAATATCAAATTAGTGAGATCTTTGTTAAAGTCAACGACCCACGCCAAACCAAAAGTGAACTCGCATTTGCCCAAACAATTATCGACCAATTACGTAAAGGTGCCCCTTTTCCTATTGTTGCAACACAATTTTCTCAAAGCCAAACAGCGCTTAATGGCGGTTCCCTAGGATGGGTACAAAAAGATGAACTTGACCCTGCTGTTGTTAAAATTGTCCAAAAAATGCCTGCTGGAATTGGTGCTATTTCAAACCCTATTAAAGTACCAGGTGGGTTCGTTATTATCACATTAAATGGTAAACGTGTTATTGGTAAAGAAATCGGTCATCTCCTCTCGTTAAGACAGATTTTCTTACCCTTTTCAACCCCCCTTAATCCGCAACACGTTACCTCTCAACAAGAAGCTACACTTCAAAAAGCCTTGCACATTGCACAAACAGTACGTAGTTGCCCAGAAATGGAAGTTCTTAACAAAGAAGAAGGAGGAAAACGTCCCTCAAATCCTGGTAAAGTTGTTCTTGAACGCCTTAATCCACAAATGCAGGACATATTAAAAAACTTACCCATAGGACAAGTTTCTAGGCCTGTCGTTTCACACGATGGTATTGATCTTATCATGATTTGTACGAAACAAGACAAGAATTTTTCTAATCGTTCTCCAAGTGAAATTGCTGACCAACTCATGGATGAACGTGTAGAACAAGTTGCACGACAACTCGATAGTGATTTACACCGTCGTGCTATGATTGAAAGACGTATTAAATATAAAGGAATTTAATTCAACTGACGACTGAACTTAAAAACCTTAAAGAAAGTATTCACCATCATCGGTTAAATGCACGTAAATCTTTAGGACAGCATTTTCTCTTAGACCCCAATCTTACAGAGCATATCGTCTCATTAGCAGGAGCTCTGACAGGGCGGTTTGTTGTAGAAGTTGGACCTGGTCCAGGAGGGCTTACACGTGCTTTACTCAAAAGCCCTGCCCTTCATATCCATGCTGTTGAACTTGATACAAGAGCAATTGCTATTCTTGAAGAACTCGCTCAACATTACCCAGATCGACTCAGTCTTACACAAGCCGATGCCCTTCAATGTGATTTAAGCACTTTTGTTTCTGCCCCACGACATATCATTGCCAATCTTCCTTATAATATCGCGACACCACTTCTTATCGGTTGGCTCAGACAAGCTACAGCTTGGGAAAAATTAACAATCATGCTTCAGTTAGAAGTTGCCAAGCGAATTTGTGCCCCGCCTCATACTACCCATTATGGAAGATTATCTGTATTATGCCAATGGTGTGCCGATTGTTCTATCGGTATGAAACTCCCCCCGGGCGCGTTTTCACCGCCGCCTGCTGTGTGGTCAGCTGTTACACTCATAACACCCAACCCAACCCAACCAAGTCCTGATTTATTCCAAGCTATGGAACAAGTAACCGCTGCTGCTTTTGGGCAAAGACGAAAAATGCTCCATAGCGCCTTAAAAAGGCTCAATGGTAAAGCTCTTCTCACCGCAACAGAAATCGATGGCACACGCCGTGCCGAAACGCTCACAATTGCTGAATTTGATCAATTAGCACGAGCATATCTCGCTCTTTCTCACGCCTCACACTAAACGCGCACGAAAAAAGATATGCCTCACCTTTTTTACTTTTTATGGGTTTCAAGAAAATAAAAAACAAAAAAAGGAGCGAATATCGCTCCTTTTTTTTGATGCACTTCAAAAATGTTATTCTTTTGAAGCACTTTCTTCCTGATTATTTTCAGCAAAAGCCTCTGTCTCTTCCAAAGCGACAGTTTCTTCTTTAATCACAACAGATTCTCCACGTGCTTGACGTTCCGCTTCTTCTTCAGAACGGGCAACATTCACAGTTACAGGCACAACCACTTCTGGATGTAAAGCCACTTTAACCTTGAACAAGCCCAGAAGTTTAATGGGCGCATGCAGAGAAACTTGCTGCCTATCTACTGTAAAACCAGCTTCTTTAATTGCCTGCGCAATATCACGCGTATTAACAGAACCATAAAGATTGCCGCCATCGCCTGCCTGACGAATCAAAATAACGGACAAGCCTTCCATCCGTTCAGACAAACGTTCAGCTTCATCACGACGCTTAATGTTTTGTGCTTCTAATTGCACCCGCTCACGCTCAAAGCGTTCACGATTAGCCGCAGTCGCACGAATAGCTTTTCCCTGTGGTAAAAGGTAATTACGTGCATAACCAGGACGCACTTTGACAACTTCACCGATCTGACCTAAATGTTCAACACGCTGAAGTAAAATAATTTCTGTCGCTGCCATAATTCGTTCCCCCTTAGCCTACAACATAAGGCAATAGAGCGAGAAAACGAGCACGTTTAATAGCTTGTGCTAACTCACGTTGCTTTTTAGCAGAAACAGCTGTAATACGACTTGGCACAATTTTACCGCGTTCCGATAAAAAACGCCCCAACAAACGCACATCTTTATAATCAATTTTTGGCGCATTAGGTCCAGAAAAAGGACAAGATTTGCGTTTCCGATGAAAAGGACGACGCGCACCAACAGCAGGACGGCGGCTAGCAGGATTGATTTCTGTTCCTTCAGACATGGATATTATTCCTCTCCGCTATTAACCAAATCAGTGTGATCACTATGGTGTCCTTCGTTGCTCCGACGACCACTTTCAAAACGTCCACCGCCCGCTGGTTTCTTACCACTAAACCGCGTATGTTCGCCTCGATCTTCTCCTTTACGAGACAAAATCGGCGACGGGGCTTCATCAATACTATCAACACGAAGAATAAGTAAACGCAAAATGTCTGCGTTCAAAAAAAGCTGACGTTCTATTTCCTTAACAAAGGCTGCCCGTGCTTCCAACCCTAAGAGCACATAATGCCCTTTACGGTTTTTCTTAATTCGATAAACAAGGCTCCGGAGCCCCCAATATTCACGCTTACGAACAACAGCACCATCTGTTTCCGCTTGCGCTACAATACCATCAACAATAGCATCAACTTGTTGTTGCGAAATATCACTTCTCGCAATAAAAACAACTTCATAAAGTGGCATATACCCCCCTTTGGATATGATCATTCCGCCCGTTCTGGGTATTACACCCACTACGGTTGCCTCAAAGACACGGATATAGCCGAATACTGCGAACAGTATCTCGGCAGGGAAACGTTAAGCGTATTAAAACACATTTTTTAACAGAAAAAAAGCCCTCTACACAGCCTCAACGCTTTTTTCAAGAACAAATTCTATCTCTCTTTTCAGAAGAGATTTTAATTATCATCTAAAAACGACCGTAGGCGACGGCTACGATTAGGATGCTTGAGTTTACGAAGAGCTTTTGCCTCAATTTGGCGAATACGTTCACGGGTAACATTAAATTGTTGCCCTACCTCTTCTAAGGTATGGTCTGTATTCATCCCTATTCCAAAACGCATCCGTAAAACACGCTCTTCACGCGGGGTAAGACTCCCTAAAACACGCGCCGTTGTTTCACGTAAATTCGCTTGAATAGCTGCCTCTAAAGGCACAACCGCTGATTTATCCTCAATAAAATCTCCTAAATAACTATCTTCTTCGTCTCCCATTGGTGTTTCAAGAGACACAGGCTCTTTCGCGATTTTGATTACTTTACGTATTTTTTCAACAGGCATCCCCAGTTTTTCGGACAAATCCTCAGGAGTCGGTTCTTGCCCCGTTTCATGTAACATTTGGCGTGACACACGCATGAGCTTGTTAATGGTTTCAATCATATGTACAGGAATACGAATCGTACGAGCTTGATCGGCAATAGAGCGCGTAATTGCCTGCCGTATCCACCATGTCGCATAAGTAGAAAATTTGTACCCGCGGCGATATTCAAATTTATCGACCGCTTTCATTAAGCCAATATTTCCCTCTTGAACCAAATCCAAAAACTGCAAACCACGATTTGTATATTTTTTAGCAATCGACACCACTAAGCGTAAATTCGCCCCAATCATTTCTTTTTTAGCTCTTGCAGAGTCACGTTCTCCTCGTGCAACAGTTGCATAAATACGGCGAAATTCTTCTATAGGTAGCCCTGTTTCTTGAGCAAGTTGTGCCACTTGATTACGTAAAACCCCTATTGTGTCACCATGTTTCGTAACAAAATTTTTCCACGGACGTGCCGATAAAGCCGATACCGACTCTATCCAGCCAGAGTCAAGTTCACTCCCTCGATATCGTTGCAAAAAATCATCTCGTGAAATACGACATTCTTGTGCCAAACGGAGCATTTTCCCTTCTAAAGACGTTAAACTCTGAAACATCTTTCTAAGGTTAATCACAAGCTCTTCAATGCGATTGCCATGAAGATGAATTTGTTTGACTTTTTTAACAAGGTTACCGCGTAACTTCTCATAGGATTCTTGAAGCGATATATCAATACCAGAACCAGATTTTAAAACATCAATACGTTGAATTTGTAAATGGCGAAGCTCATCATAAAGTGACTCAATCTCTCCAAAACAAACGAGAACTTCAGGCGTCAGCTTTTTTTCTAACACAGAAAGAGAAATATTATTACCTTCACCGTCTACGTCACTTTCCTGATTGTCGTTTTCGGACTCATTTTCCTGAGTATCGGTCTCTTCGCTGTCTTCAAAAGCACCCTCACTCAAAGGATTTTCGCTCGTTTGCATCGCTTCAAGATCAACGATATGACGTAGTTGCATTTCACTACTACGAATTTTGTCATACCAAGAAATAATCGCTCTTAGCGTAAGTGGGCTTTCACACAAGCCACTCATCACTTCGTCTCTGGCAAACTCTATCCGTTTTGCAATCGCAATTTCCCCTTCGCGAGAGAGCAAATCCACCCCACCCATTTCACGCAAATACATCCGTACTGGATCATCACTACGGGCAGAACCGCCAACATTCGCACTTTCTTCCGAAAAGTCGTCGCTCTCAATATTTTCTTCTTCTTCGCCTATATCTTCTTCTAAAGTAATTTCTTCATTGTCGATTTCATGTTCATGCCCATGTTGTATATCGGTGGCACTTGGATCTCCACTTTCAACAACTTGAATGCCCATATCCGATAAATGATCCATCACCTCATCAATCAGTTCGGCAGACACCCTTTCTTGAGGGAGAGCCGCATTCAATTCATCAAAAGTAATACACCCCCGTTCTCGCCCTAAAGCGATAAGGTCCAACACTGCCGATGAACGTGCATCAAGCAGAACGCTACTCTCTTGTTCCTGCGTTGAAGATGTTGTTTTTGTTGCCATAACCAAACCAACTTTTTCTACTTAACATTCACAAAAACATAAAAACGGCTAAAATCACTTTTACCGTTCATGTCTTGTACGATCATTTGAAGAATCAGTTAAGAATGAAGCATTCGTAGCACTTTCGTCAATATCTCCACAACGTAATTGTTCTCTTATCTCTAAAAGGGATTGTAAACGTTTCCATTCTTCAGGATCCCATACCTCTTGGGAAAAAAGGTGCGTTGCAATATATTCGACTTCATGTTCAAAACGTGAACGATTAAGCAAACCATACAAATGCCACCATTGTATAGAAGCGTTTTCTAATCCATTTTGTTCGTCTTCCATCTCTTTTTGAAATTCTCTTTGCCTCTTCATGCCAGCTATAAAATCTTTTTCCTGTAGTACAGTTTGAACAATATTTTCAGCATGCTGGTTGCTTATCCACTCCCATAATGTCAGATCTTTTGAAACAGAAACCTCCGCTGCAAAATCTAAGAGAAGAGAGCGTATTTCATCAAAGGGATAGGATAATTCTAGTGTACAAAAGGCTTCCTCGACTCTTGGAATAAGGGCGGGATATTTCAATAATAAACATAACAACAACCGTTGACGCTCACGTGTTTGATCAAACACAGGTTTCTCAACGACAAGCCTTAGAGGATTAACAGAATGAACAGAAGTATATTCTTCTTTTATATCCTTTAAGTCTTTTCCATTTTTCCGGCTATTTTTATGGAACGAACGAAAATGCGTGTAAAAATGGTCCAGCAAAGTGGACCGATACTCAGCCCGTAATACTTTATCAGGGATAAGTTCTACCACTTGCATCAATTTGTGACGAAGAGCAGCCCGCTCTTCAGGAGAGGGTTTATTTCCAAATTCTGCCGCCATTAAGGGAAAAATGACTTCTGAAAGCGGTAGTGATTCGGCTAACAGATTCGCCATAACGTCACGCCCTTCATTCCCTACTCGTTGACGTAAAAGGCTATCGGGGTCTTCCCCTTCCGGCAATAAACAAATACGTAAAGAACGCTCTACCTGCAAATGAGAAAGTGCTACTTCCATGGCACGTATAGCCGCTTTACGCCCTGCTTTATCTCCATCAAAACAGAGTATGGGTGCAGGAGCAATTTGCCACAAGGCTTCCATTTGTTCACTTGTAAGGGCTGTACCCAAAGGCGCAACCGCCCCCACAAATCCCGCTTGATGCAAGGCTATAACATCCATATAACCTTCAACCACAAGCACGTCATGTGGTTTTTGTCCAACCGTACGTGGTGCCCGTAATGCTGCCCTAACACGGTCGAGTGCAAACAAAACTCTCCGTTTTGAAAACAAAGGCGTATCAGGACCATTAAGATATTTTGGTTGACCCTCGCCAACAATACGCCCTCCAAAAGAAATTAACCGTCCCTTATGATCGTGAATAGGAAAGATCACACGCTTCCAAAATAACTCCCCTTTTGGATGACCTGCTTCATCACACCGTATTAAGCCTGCTTCTGCCATGTTTTCAGCTGAAATGCCTTGTTTTTGAAGGACTTCTATCAAATGTCCACGGCGTGCACTTGCCCACCCAATCCCAAAACTGCGTAAAGTCTCGTGTGTCAAACCACGCTGAAGGAGATAATTGAGACCCTCCTGCCCTTCTGGCGTATGATAGAGAGAATCACGCCATAATTTTTGTGCCATACTTAAAATCTCTTCAAGAGAACGCGTATGCACCGCAGCGCGATGAGAATCTTCTGTTTGGTAAGAGGGAACTTCCATCCCCACCGAGGCTGCCAATGTTTCTACAGCCTCTCGAAATGTCTGCCCCTCTGACTGCATCACAAATGTGATAACATCACCATGTACCCCACACCCAAAACAATGGAAATGATCTTCATAAACATAAAAAGAGGGCGTTTTTTCTCCATGAAACGGACAACAGCCTTTCCAATGTCTCCCAGAACGAACAAGTTTCACCCTCCGCCCAATAACAGATACGATAGGCGTACGAGCGCGCAATTCATCTAAAAATGAAGCCTTAATTGCCATGCGTTCCCCTTATGTCTCTCAGCATAAGAAAATTTCATTTTATTCAAAAAATTCAGGTACTTCTTCTGATATAATTTATCAGGCAACCTATCAGGTTAAGAAAGCCTCTTCCCATTACGCTTATTGATGGTATACTGAAAACGCTTTGTTGACTGTTTATCAAATGTCTCTCATCAGATCTTGACACAAGAATTATACTTTTACCGCATCAACATTCAAAAACACTCTGGACCTATGATTCCTACTCTTTTACCCTTAAAAATAAATAGATTTTATACCCCTTTGCTACAAAGTTGTTTGTTCGTTCTTTTTATGTTCTTTCATCTTTTACAGGCTTTTATAACACGCGCCAGACGAATAAAGTATGGTGCGAACACCTTTCCTTTTTATATTGTTTATATTGTCTCAACAAAGTATCTTAACAATCTTAACAAAAAGACAGGATATTTTTATGCCTGATATTCAGCAGCCCGATGGGGCAACTGCCGCTCTTGTCCTTGCAGATGATCGTGTATTTTGGGGAAGAGGCTTCGGTGCTTTTTCTACAGGGGATAATGTCGGTGAAATCTGTTTTTCTACAGGGATGACAGGATATCAAGAAACTTTAACAGATCCCTCTTATGCGGAACAAATTATTACGTTTACTTTCCCCCATATTGGTAATGTAGGCACCAACCATGAAGACAAAGAGTCAGACCGCGTTTTTGCCCATGGGCTTATTGTCAGAGAGCCCCCTACAGAGCCGGCTAGTTGGCGTTCTCATACGAGTTTAGAAATATGGCTTAAAAAACATGGGGTTACAGGCATTTTTGGTGTTGATACGCGTGGGTTGACGATGCTTATTCGTGACAAAGGGGCACAGGCTGCTACTATTGTCTTCCCACATAATGGTTCTATAGACCTTAAAAAGGCTGTAGAAACAACACGTGCTTGGCCCGGCATGAAAGGCATGGATCTTGCACGCAAAGTCACCTGCTCAACCCCTTATACATGGGAAGAGGGTTTATGGCATTGGCCAAAAGGGTATCGCCCCGCCCCTGCTCGACTCCGTAAAGTGGTTGCTATTGATTACGGTATTAAACGCAATATTTTACGCTGTCTTGTCAGCGCAGGTTGTTCTGTGACTGTTGTTCCCGCCACAACAACAGCAGAGGAAATTCTTGCTCTTCGCCCTGAAGGTGTTTTTCTTTCTAATGGGCCGGGAGACCCTGCTGCCACAGCTCTCTACGCCATTCCAACTATTCATACCCTTTTGGAGGCGCGTATTCCTCTTTTTGGTATTTGCCTCGGACATCAACTTCTTTCTCTAACACTCGGGGCAAAAACTTACAAAATGCACCAAGGGCATCGCGGCTGTAACCAACCCGTCAAAGACCTCGCTACGGGTAAAGTTGAAATCACAAGCCAAAATCACGGTTTTGTCGTAGACCCTGACACTCTCCCTCACGATGCGCATGTTACCCATGTTAGCCTTTTTGATGGCACTAATGAAGGAATAGCCTCCGACAAATATGCAGCATTTTCTGTGCAGTATCACCCAGAAGCCAGCCCGGGTCCTACTGATAATTTTTACTTGTTTGAACGATTTGTCGCCCTCATCGATAAGCATACAAAACGATAATCTTTCTTTACACTGACTTACTTTATTGGATCAAACACCATGCCCAAACGGACAGATATTCATTCGATTCTTATCATCGGTTCTGGCCCTATTGTTATTGGGCAAGCCTGTGAATTTGATTATTCTGGCACACAAGCCTGTCTTGTCCTCAAAGAAGAGGGTTATCGGGTTATTTTGATCAATTCTAACCCGGCAACGATTATGACAGACCCTAATCTTGCTGATGCCACCTATATAGAACCTATTACCCCTGAGAGTGTTGAGCGTATTATTCTTAAAGAGAAACCTGATGCTCTCTTACCAACCATGGGCGGGCAAACAGCCCTCAACACAGCCATGGCATTACATACTTCTGGTTTTTTGAAAAAACATTCTGTAGAGCTTATCGGTGCGTGTGCTGAAGTTATTGATCGCGCGGAAGATCGACAGAAATTCCGTGAAGCGATGCGTGAAATCGGAATTGACAGCCCACGGAGTTTTATTGCCCATACCCTTCCCGAGGCACAAAGTGCTATTGAATACATAGGTTTTCCCGCTATTATCCGCCCTTCTTTCACCATGAGTGGGGCGGGCGGAGGTATTGCCTATAACCGTGAAGAATTTGATGAAATCGTTCTTTCTGGTCTTGATGCCTCACCGACAACAGAAGTTCTCATTGAAGAATCTATTTTAGGGTGGAAAGAATTTGAAATGGAAGTTGTCCGCGATTCTGCGGATAATTGTATTATTATTTGTTCCATTGAAAATATTGACCCTATGGGAATTCACACAGGGGATTCTATTACGGTTGCCCCTGCCCTAACGCTGACTGATAAAGAATACCAGCGCATGCGTCATGCCTCTATTGCCTGCTTACGGGCTATTGGTGTTGAAACAGGCGGATCAAATGTACAATTTGGTATTAACCCCCAAGACGGGCGCATGGTGATCATTGAAATGAATCCTCGTGTCTCGCGCTCATCGGCTCTTGCCTCCAAAGCAACAGGTTTCCCTATTGCTAAAATAGCCGCTAAATTAGCTGTTGGGTACACTTTAGATGAGCTTAAAAACGATGTAACACATAACACACCCGCCTCCTTTGAGCCAACGATTGATTATGTCGTTGTTAAAATTCCTCGTTTTGCTTTTGAAAAATTCCCTAGAACGCAAGAGGTACTCTCCACTTCGATGAAATCCGTTGGGGAGGCAATGGCTATTGGTCGCTCTTTTCCAGAAGCCTTACAAAAATGTTTGCGCTCTATGGAAATTGGACTTCATGGGTTAGACCCTATGCCAGTCCCTGGCAATGGGGAACGAGATGCTTTTCGTGCGGCTCTCTCTCAACCTAAGCCAGAACGTATTCTTATGGCAGCACAAGCCTTGCGCGCAGGTTTATCTATTGAAGAGATTTACGAAGTTTGTAAGTTTGAACCGTGGTTTTTGCGTGAAATCCAACGGATTATTGACGCCGAGCATCATATACAGACCCATGGCTTACCAACAGAAGCCCACCATTTACGCCACCTTAAAGCTCTTGGGTTTTCTGATATTCAACTTGCACGCCTTTCGGGGCTACAACCTGAAGAAATTACCCGCCTTCGTCTTGAGAAAAATATTCTTCCCACCTATCGTCAAATTGATACCTGTGCAGGTGAGTTCGCCTCTCACACCCCTTATATTTACGCCAGTTACGAAGGGTCTTTTTCCTCTCTTACTTGTGAAGCTCCGCCAACAGATCGTGAAAAAGTTATTATCCTTGGAGGTGGACCTAATCGGATTGGTCAAGGCATTGAGTTTGATTATTGTTGTGTTCATGCCGCTTATGCCCTGCGTGAAGCCGGTTATGAAGCGATTATGATCAATTGTAATCCTGAAACGGTATCAACAGATTATGACACGTCAGACAGGCTTTATTTTGAACCCCTAACAGCGGAAGACGTCATCGCTATTATTCGTCGAGAACAATCTCATGGCAAAGTACGCGGGTGTATTGTTCAATATGGCGGGCAAACCCCTCTCAAACTTTCCCATGCTTTAGAAAACGCAGGTATTCCTCTGCTTGGAACTTCAGCAGATGCTATTGATCGATCAGAAGATCGTGAGCGTTTTCAGCATATGCTCCATAAATTAGGTTTACGCCAACCAGAGAACGGTATTGCCCGCACGTTAGAAGAGGCAGAAGCTATTGCACAACGTATTGGCTACCCGATTATTGTTCGTCCCTCTTATGTTTTAGGCGGACGAGCTATGGAAATTGTTCACGATCACTCTTCTTTACAACGTTATATGAATGCAGCGTTACACCTCACAGATCGTGAACTTTCTTCTGGTCCTATTTTGCTTGACCGCTACTTAAATGACGCCATTGAAGCCGATGTTGATTGTGTTGCCGATGGGAACACAGTTTATATTGCTGGTGTTATGGAACATATTGAAGAAGCGGGCGTTCATTCCGGCGATAGTGCTTGTGCTCTCCCCCCCTACACATTATCGGACTCCATCGTTGAGGACTTAAAAGCCCAAACAAAAGCCATTGCGCAAGAACTCAACATTGTCGGTCTAATGAACGTACAATATGCTATAAAAGAACAAGAAATTTTTGTTTTAGAAGTTAATCCTCGCGCCTCTCGTACAGTACCTTTTGTTGCCAAAGCAACAGGAATTCCTATTGCTAAAATTGGTGCCCGTGTTATGGTAGGGGAGTCCCTTGAAGACCTTCTCAAAACTTTCTCCTCTCATAAAACCACTTTTTCCCATGTTGCCGTAAAAGAAGCTGTTTTTCCGTTCCATCGTTTTGCCGAAGTTGATACGCTTCTTGGTCCTGAAATGCGTTCTACTGGTGAAGTCATGGGATTAGATATGTCTTTTGAACGGGCTTTTGCAAAATCTCAACTTGCAGCAGATATTAAACTCCCCACGTCAGGCACCGTGTTTCTTTCTGTGCGGGAAAATGACAAGCCTCATATTCCCCATCTCGGGCGTGTGCTCACCTCTATGGGTTTTAGAATATTAGCCACACGCGGTACAGCCCATAAACTTCGTGAAGCAGGGGTTATGGTAGAAACCATTAACAAAGTTCTGGAAGGGCGTCCTCATTGCGTTGATGCGATCCGCTCGGGTAAAGTACAGATGGTTATTAACACAGCACAAGGCGCGCAATCTGTTTCTGATAGTTTTGACATTCGCCGATCAGCTTTGTTGCTCGGTATTCCACACTACACAACCATTGCTGGCGCGCGGGCTGCTGTTCATGCTATTGAGGCTCTTTGTCAAGGACCTCTTGAAGTTGCTTCACTTCAATCCTATTTTAAGTAGATTCTCCCTAAAAGAGAGTAAGCTGACAATGAGGGTAAAATATGAGGTTCGTTTCTACACTGTTTTGAACATTGCTTTTTAAGCCTGTATCACATAATAAAGAGAAGTACAACAAAAGTAAGAGAGAGGCGTGTTAATGTATTGTCCTATAAGGGCTTAATAGACGCACTCAACCACTATTAGGAGATATACCTTGCACAAAAACCCTATTACAAGCCAAGGGCTTCATCAACTCGAAGATGAGTTACACAAACTCAAAACTGAAGAACGCCCTGCGGTTATTCGTGCTATTGCAGAAGCGCGTAGTTATGGTGATTTATCCGAAAATGCTGAATACCACGCTGCACGTGAGCGTCAATCCTTTATTGAGGGGCGTATTTTAGAGCTTGAAGATATTATTTCTTCTGCTGAAGTGATCAATCCTGCTTCTCTTTCGGGAAATCAAGTCAAATTTGGGGCAACAGTCTCCCTCGTTGATGAAGAGACTGAGAAAAAAGTTACTTATCAAATTGTTGGTATGTATGAGGCTGACCTTAAACAAGGTAAAATTTCTATTTCCTCTCCGTTAGCAAAATCGCTTATCGGTAAACAAAAAGGAGATAGTGTTTCTGTTTCTGCTCCTGCAGGTGATCGGTTTTATGAAATTTTATCTGTCGATTTTATTTAACATCTCCTTTAACACCACATTTTACGTCTAACACCATGATCTCTTTTGAAGATATTACTGCTGCCGCAAAACGTATTGAGGGTAAAGTACTCCGCACCCCAACCATACCATCACAAGTGATCTCTAAAGCAACGGGTGCAGAGGTTACTCTCAAACTTGAGAACCTTCAAACAGTTGGCTCTTTCAAGGAGCGCGGTGCCGCTAATAAACTTGCCCTTCTTTCTCCCAAAGAGCGCGCACGAGGTGTCATTGCTGTTTCTGCGGGAAACCATGCTCAAGGTGTTGCCCACCACGCTAATCTTCTCGATATAGACGCTGTTATTGTTATGCCGCGCTTTACGCCTTTAAGCAAAGTCATGCGTACACGTCATTGGGGAGCAAAAGTTCTTTTAGAAGGCGATAATTTTGCAGAAGCCTTGGAATTTGCACAGACTTTACAGGCCCGCGAGGGACGAATTTTTGTTCACCCTTATGATGACCCTGCCATTATTGCAGGGCAAGGAACATGCGCTCTCGAATTATTTGAAGACGCCGGAGACCTTGATACTCTCATTGTTCCCATTGGGGGAGGAGGATTTCTTTCAGGCTGTGCCGTTGCCGCCCGCACTTTAAGACCGAATATTACCCTTATTGGTGTACAAGTTGAGCATTATGATTCTCTTCGTCAATTCCCGGGTCCAACGATTCACCCAAGCGGAGGGGCAACCATTGCAGAAGGAATTGCTGTTTTTCAAATTGGGCAAAAGCCTGATGCCATTATTCGTAAACTTGTTGATCAAGTCCTTGTTGTTTCAGAATCTGCTATTGAGAACGCTATTACCCTTTTAGCTGAAGGGGCTCATCAAGTAAGCGAAGGTGCAGGTGCAACGCCTCTTGCTGCTTTATTAAGCTATCCCGAACTTTTTCAGAATAAAAAAGTCGCTTTCCCCGTTTCTGGCGGCAATATTGATAGCCGTATTTTAGCGAATACGCTTTTACGTGCAATGCTCCGTGATGGACGTATTTTACACCTTTTGCTTGAAATCCCCGATAGACCCGGTGTTTTAGCCGATATTTCCACAACTATTGGCAAAGCGAGTGGTAATATCCTTGAAGTTTCCCATCAAAGACTTTTTGCCGCTCCTTCTGTACAAGCTGCCGAACTTGAAATTATGGTCGAAACACGTAATATCGAACATGCCGATCAAATTACAAAAGCCTTAGCCGAAAAATATGTCGTTCGTAGGCTTTAACCTATCAAACACTTATAGAAACCTATCACAGAAGTTTGAGATAAGTAGTTCACCTTATTTTTATCTTAATTATCTCTTTCTTGACGTGACACAAGCAACACAACAACACTAAAATAAACCTGAACTGCCCACAAAATATATTTTAGGTAGAATACATATGTCCTCTTTTGCTTCCTCCTCCTCTCAAAATGCTTCCAAAACACCCCAAGTTAAAGCGCCTGTTGTGCTTGTTATTCTTGATGGGTTCGGTTGGCAAGAGGATTCTACAGGAAACGCTATTCATTTAGCCAAAACACCCCATTTTGACGGTCTTTGGCGCAATAACCCGCATAGTTTTATACGCACCTGCGGGAAAGATGTCGGGCTTCCAGAGGGACAAATGGGTAATTCTGAAGTTGGGCACCTTAATATTGGCGCAGGACGTGTTGTCATGCAGGAATTACCACGTATCTTTAACGCAATCCACGATGGCAGCCTTGCCACAAACCCTGCTTTACAGCATTTTATGACCGCCCTTCAAACAAGCGGAGGTACATGCCACCTTATGGGGCTTGTTTCACCCGGGGGCGTCCACTCCCATCAAGACCATGCCGTCGCCCTTGCCAAAATCCTCCATTCTGCGGGTATTCCTGTCGCTTTTCATATTTTTACAGATGGTCGTGACACAGCCCCCACATCAGCTCAAAACTATATTCGCGACCTTCGAAAGGCTTTACCGGCAGCAGCTTCTCTTGCAACGATTTCGGGTCGTTATTATGCCATGGATCGTGACAAACGGTGGGACCGTATAGAACGCGCCTATAACGCGCTTGTCAATGCAGAAGGTCCTACAGCCCCCACAGCTGAAGCGGTCATAACCCAGTCTTATCAAGAAAACATTTCAGACGAATTTATTCCGCCGACGATTCTTAACGGCTATACCGGTATGAAAGACGGTGATGCCCTGCTCTCGTTTAATTTTAGAGCCGATCGTATCCGCCAAATGATGGATGCTTTGTTAGATTCCCGTTTCACAGGGTTTACACGTCAACGCGTTGTTCATTTTTCTGCTGCCCTTGCTATGACCCAGTATAGCGACACGCTTAGCGCTTTGATGTCTGTTTTATTTCCCCCAGAAGATTTGACTAATCTCCTTGGTGAAGTCGTTTCTCAAGCGGGTTTACGCCAACTTCGTATGGCAGAAACAGAAAAATACCCCCATGTGACCTATTTTATGAACGGTGGTCGTGAAACACCTTTTGAGGGAGAAGATCGGATTCTTATCCCTTCCCCTAAAGTCGCAACCTATGACTTGCAACCGGAAATGTCTGCACAAGAACTTACCAACAAAGCCGTTGAAGCCATTACCGCCCAAAAACATGACCTTATCATTATGAATTTTGCAAACCCTGATATGGTTGGGCATACAGGGGTACTTCCTGCCGCCATTAAAGCCGTTGAAACCGTCGATTCGTGTTTAGGCGCCATTACACAAGCGATTGCCGATACACAAGGTACCTTACTCATTACCGCCGATCACGGAAATTGTGAAACTATGATAGACCCACACACAGGTACCCCACATACAGCACATACCCTTAATCTTGTTCCGTTTATTATTTGCGGCAGTGCAGCACAAACGCTCCACGAAGAAGGGAAATTAGCGGATATTGCCCCGACCCTTCTTGATATTTTGCACATTCCCCAACCCCAAGAAATGACAGGGCGATCACTTCTCCTACGCTAAAAGAAAACCCTTTTTAACACGCGTTTTTCTCATGATTGTTTTACAAAAACGCTTTGTTCTTTGCACAAAATCTTTCAAACAAAAGATTTTATTTCTCTTTTGCGTTTTTTTATCACTTTCTTTTGCTTCTATCTCTTTTACCTTTCCTGCATGGGGAGAAGATTTAATAGATTTAATCCAGCATGCTAAACAACACTCACATCATAACGCGTCCTCACAAGCAAACATTAAAAAACCTGAGACAAGAAATCCAGAAGAAGAAAACGCCCTTTTGGCTATTGTCCATGCTAAACGGAAAAATTTAGATAAAGAACGCTCTCAACAAGAAATTACGACTGAACAATTACGTCTTCACAGCAAAGAAACACAAGCACTAGCCACATTAAGCCGTCAAAAAGCTGAAACACTCTCACGTGCTTCCCATAACGTAGCAACCCAACTTCTCAAAACAGAACACAACATTGCAATAATTAACGCGCAAATACAAACCATTCACACCGATTACAAAACACTTAAAAAAAACCTCCAAAAAGAAGTAAGTGTACTTTTAACAATCCTCCCGCCTATTGATGATTTTTCACACCATCCTTTAGCAACAGCTCTCGCCCCCCCACGAGAAGAAAATGATGCTATGAGAGAAGAACTTGTTTTACGCGGGTTTTCTCGTTATATGCAACAACGCATACAAAACACACTTCAACATCAAAAAGAACTTCAAGAGCACAATAACGCCCTTGCCACTACAAAAATGCAACTTGCTCAAATTGAGCACACTCAACAACAACAACATACCCTTATTAGCCAACAGGCAAGCCAAGCGCGTGAACAACAAAAACAAGCCGAAGAAGATGCTCATATCGCACGTGAGCAACTCCAACGCGCAATACAACAAGCTGCCTCTCTTCAAGATGCTATTGCGCGATTAGAGACTTTGGAAAACACCACCAAAGCTGTCCTACAACGCGAAACATTTTCTACACGACGCCATTCCATAAAATCGCAGGAAGAAGCCAATAAGGAAATACTTCCTCCGCCAGAAGCGCCTTCGCTTGAAACACCCACATCAGAAACGCCTCAAATAAAAACCCCTCAAGAAACCCCTATCCCCCCGCCTTCTGCACCACTTTTACACATCAATAACAGCGTGCTTAAACCACACACATCTATTAAAAGCCCCTCACAAATTGCTTCACAAAGATCCTCGCACACTATAACGCCAATACATCCCCTCATTACGCACACACCTTTTGACATTAACCACGCTTTACATCCTGTCCCTGGTACCCTCATCACCCGTTGGGGTGCTCCTACAGAAACAGGACCCGCAACAAGTATGATTTATAATACCTCCCTTTCCGCACTTGTGCGTGCCCCTTGTTCAGGCTCCGTCGATTTTGCTGGTGTTTTTCGTTCGTACGGGCAAATGATTATTCTCAATTGTGGGCGGCATTATCGTTTTATTCTTGCCGGTCTTTCTGAACTTTCAGTCAATACAGGACAAAAACTCCTTAAAGGAGCACAACTCGGACACATGGGTAGCACTAGCACAACGACACGGCTTTTATTACAATTACGCCATGGACAACAAATCATTAACCCAGCAAGTTTTTTATAAAAGGATATTTTTCAAAAAAGAAAAAAGAAGGCTACACACCATACATTAAAGCGACCAAAAAAAGTTATTTTCTTTCATTTTCTTTATTGATATTTTTCATAGATAGATTTAGCATTCATGTAAAAAAATATTATACTATTGCAGTGTTTTATGTTTACCCCTTTATATAGCACTTACAATATTCTTTTGAGCATCTTTTTACATTTTGCTTTTGTAACCAAAAAGCAGCAAAAAGATTTTTTCACACAAATCAGAACTTCTTTCCAAAGTTTCTACTTGGCTCTCAAAACTTATCTTTCAAAACATTAAATACCCCTTACGAAGGAAATTAAGGAACCCACGCGTATGAAGTTTTGTCTTCGCACTCTATTTACCCCCTCTCCACGCATCACACTAGCGCTTGCTTTAGGGGTTTCTACACTTTGCACCCCTGTTGTTTCAGCATGGGCAGAATCTTCCTCTAAACCCGATGCTTCCCCCACAACCAACCATGCCGAAACATATCGTATGCTCACATTGTTTGGTAGGGTGCTTGATTTGGTGCGGTCTGACTATGTAGAACCTGTTTCCGATCATGACCTGATCACCCACGCCCTTAATGGTATGCTCAGCGGGCTCGACCCTCATAGCTCCTATATGACACAAAAACAATATGATGCCATGATGGTCCAAATGAAAGGCGAGTTTGGAGGACTTGGGCTTGAACTCCAACAACAAGATGGGCATATCCGCGTTATTTCCCCCATTGATGGTACGCCCGGCTTTCGCGCTGGTATTAAACCGGGTGATTATATTATTGCAGTTGATGGACACACCATTGACGGTACCCCCCTTGATGACGCTGTTAAGAAAATGCGGGGTAAACCGCATACAAAAATTACTTTGACCATTGTACGCGCCAAAGTTCCTCATCCCATTAATTTTACTCTCACGCGTGAAATTATTCACATCGACGTTGTTAAATCCGCACTTTATGGGCGCATTGGTTATATTCGGATTGCGGAATTTAACGAAGCCGCTAAAAAAGAAATGCTTAAAGCCTATAATAAATTGCGCGAACAAGCCGGCGGTAAACTCGCCGGGCTTATTATTGACCTCCGCAACGACCCGGGCGGGCTTCTTAATCAAGCGATTGACGTTTCGTCAAGTTTTATCCGCACGGGGGAAATTGTTTCAACGCGCGCCCGTAATCCTAAAGACAGCCAACGGTGGGATGCGCACGGCACCGATATTACGAATGGTCTGCCGATTGTCGTTCTTATCAATGGAGGATCTGCTTCCGCCTCTGAAATTGTTTCAGGCGCTTTACAAGATCATCATCGCGCTATTATTATGGGGACTAAATCTTTCGGAAAAGGATCAGTTCAATCCATTATTCCTATTCCGGGGAATGGGGCTGTACGCCTTACAACAGCACGGTATTACACTCCCTCTGGGCGCTCTATTCAAGCGCTTGGGATTACACCGGATATTACTGTGCGTGAAACCCGTGAAATACCTATTTTTAGCCTGCATGAAGCAGATCTTGAGCATATTCTTAAAAATCAGGGGGGTACAAAAGCCAAGCCGATCCCACGAACAGACCTCCCCGCTATTGCTAAAGAGATTCCGAATGAACCGCCAGAAAATTGGCCCGCTTTTGACTATAAAAAACCTTCGACAGATTTCCAACTTCAAGAGGCGTTACGCGTTGTACGCTTTATGGCAAATCTCCCCGCGCCAGACCCTGTCGCAAGTTTACCACCTTTGAAATCCACAAAAGATACAAAAGAGGCGGCTAAAAATACTTCTTCAACTTCCCCCAATGCATCTTCAAACACTTCAAACGGCAATCAAAAGAACGCTGATTCAGGAACTATCTCCAGCAACACGCCTCACAAGGATAAGGATAATGAACCAGCCCCTGCGCCCTAAAAGGAGCGTTTTATGTCCCATACTACCCAACTCTCTATAGGGGAAAATTTGCCTTATAGACCTAATGTCGGCGCGATGATTTTTAATCCACAAGGGCGTATTTTTATCGCGCGTCGTGCGGATATTAAGCCCCATAATCAGGCGGTCTCTCACGCCCCTAAAGGAGTCCCTGTCGAAACAGAAATTTGGCAATGTCCTCAAGGTGGTATTGATGCAGGGGAAAAGGCACAAGATGCTGTCATCAGAGAAGTGTTCGAGGAAATTGGCACCCGCCAAGTGCGCATTCTCGGGGAACATACCGAATGGATTTCTTATGATCTGCCTACGCATTTGATCGGTGTTGCCTTAAAAGGGCAATATCGCGGACAACGGCAGAAATGGTTTGCGCTTCTCTATACAGGCGATGGCTCGGATATTCGGCTTGATACCCAACCCTATCAAGAATTTGATGCGTGGCGCTGGATAGACCTCCCCAGCTTACCACACCAAAAAGTCGGTTTCAAAAAACCTGTTTATGAGCGTTTAGTGCATGATTTTGCTCATTATGTCCATGATGCGCAAACTTATCACACTCGTATAAAACCTTAACGGTTTCTTAAATGGTCTCTTAATAGAACTTATAGAATAAGTAATAAGTGCTTATCTTTGCTTTCTCAAAAGCCCTTTAAAAAGAGCAACAATAACGCGTAAATAACGCACCCACACTGTTACTCGCTCACAAAACGAAGAGCCACGAACTGCCTATCATGCCGTGGCTCATAATCAAAGGTTAAGTCTTAGTATTCTGTGCGTATTCTGTCCAAGATAAAAGCAAAACCCCTATTCTTGAAAGGGCGTATCACTTGTCTTGTTCTCTTCCTGCGACACATTAACAGAAGCTGTTTCGTGACCCTCTACCGCTTCTGCTTTTGACACTTCCGCCTTTTCCGGTGGTGGGTCAATGTCGTATACAACTTCCTTCTCTTGGCACAGTTCTTCTATAGCTTGTTTCGTGAGGCAGTACATAGTGTTTGTTGTTTTCGCCTCTTCTATAACCCACTCTTCCTGCTCGTTTTGAAAATACAAAGCATACTTGAGCAAAAACGTTGTGTCTGTCTGATAGGAGATCTTAAACCTTCCGTCTTTATAAGTCAGCCTTTTTTGCTGTTGTCTGTCCCTAATAATCGCGTGAATTCGATCTTTAAAACTACTAGCTAGTGTATCAAGATCTACATTCTCAGAACGATGCTTAATACCTTCCCAGAACTGATTAAAAAAATCTCTATTTGCCATCTTGTATATTCTCACACTATTTCAGTTTCAATGAAACTTACAGCACTTTCCCTGTTAACCTTTTCCTCACGACAATTCCATTCTCAAGATATCGGTAATATCTGTCCCCCGATTCTTCTTCTGTTTCGAATTCGAATGCTTAGCTAATATATCTGGTGGTACTTCGCTTTCTGGTACTTTACGAATTGTTGTGTGTTGCACCCACTCATCGTTTTCTTGGTAGTAAACTCTATGCGCAATGTGTACAACACCCTCCACAACCCTATCAATAAAGACTTTCACCTCGTGTGGAATGTATTCACCAAATTTCTGACAAATTTCTTTCCAAACACGTTTTAACTTTATCGAAAAATCATGAAGCCAGTTTTTAATCTCTTCCCAATTTTGTACAAGCGCCACAACAGCAACACCAACACCGACTGCACCAAGAAGTCCTACAACTAGAGGTAAAACCATAATAATCTTCCTTTCTTTTCTCTATGCGTTATCTAACACTTCTGTTTTTGACATTTCCGCCTTTTCTGCTGGCGGAGAAATGTCGTATACAACTTCCTTCTTTGAGCACGATTCATCTACGGCTTGTTTCGGGAGATCGCTCATAGTGTTTTCTCCTTGCGACACACTAACAGGAGCCGTTTCGTGATCCTCTACCGCTTCTGTTTGCTGTTTCGCATACTCTTTTGAAACAACCCTTTTTTCTGTCACAACGTCTCTAACTTTTTCCTTTTTATTGGCTTGTTTGCTTTTTAGAATCGCTTTTATTGCCTCGTCAACATCATGATGCGACACCAATTTGTGTTTACGCCTTGCTGCCTTAAATGCCGCATTTAACACAGCCGTCGAGATCTCACTCCCAGAAATGCCTTCAAAATCTTCGGCAAGTTTATCGATGTTAATATCATTCGGCATGCTTTCCGGAATATACCGGCGC
>JAFVHT010000051.1 GCA_017474285.1 Acetobacter sp. | reverse complement strand
GGAGCGTTAGGAGCGCATGCGGTTAAAGAGGGAGATGAAGTAGAAGTAGGTGCTTTATTGACGACATTAGAACCTGGGAAGGCTGGGAGTGTTTCATCTTCTGCGCCAAAAGAAGCACCAAAAGCAGCGCAGGTAGCTCCTCATGCAGCAGCCCCCACTCATACCCAAACACCCGCTCATACACCCGTACCCTCTCATGTTGATTATGACGTTGTGGTTATTGGTGCTGGTCCGGGAGGGTATGTTTGCGCTATTCGGGCGGCACAACTTGGTTTTAAAGTCGCTTGTGTTGAAAAACGCGCCACATTGGGCGGTACATGCCTTAATGTTGGGTGCATTCCTTCTAAAGCCTTACTTCAATCTTCAGAAAATTATCACGCAGCAAAAAGTGAGTTTTCTTTACATGGTATTACGCTTGACAACCTAAAAATTGACGTTGCGCGGATGCAAGCTCGTAAAGACGAAGTTGTCAATGCTAATGTCAAAGGTATTGAATTCCTCTTTAGAAAAAATAAGATTGAATGGTTAAAAGGGCACGCCAAAGTTGAAGGTACAGGGCGTTTAAGTGTTGACGGTAAACCCGTTACTGCAAAACACATTGTAATTGCCAGCGGTAGCGATAGCGCCAATATCCCCGGTGTAACCATTGATGAAAAAACCATTGTCACCTCTACGGGGGCATTAGCGCTTTCTTCTGTGCCAAAACACCTTGTGGTTATCGGGGGTGGCGTTATTGGGCTTGAATTAGGTAGCGTGTGGCACCGTTTAGGGGCTTCTGTCACAGTTGTTGAGTTCCTTGATCGTTTGGTACCTGGTATTGACGGCGAAATTGAAAAACAGCTCCAAAATATTTTGGTTAAACAAGGCTTTTCTATGAAATTGGGACATAAAGTCGTCAAAGCTGAAAAACAAGCTAAAGGGGTTGTCTTGACGGTTGAGCCTTCAGCAGGTGGCAAAGCTGAAACTTTAGAAGCTGATGTTGTCTTAGTAGCCGTTGGTCGTACAGCTGCTAGTAAAAACATGGGCTTAGAAGAAGCTGGTATTGCGCTTGATAAACGGGGTCGTATTGAGGTTGATGCCCATTACGCTACAAATGTACCAGGCATTTACGCTATTGGTGACGTTATTGCAGGTCCTATGCTTGCTCATAAAGCTGAAGAAGAAGGCGTTGCCGTGGCTGAACTTTTGGCTGGTCAGGCTGGGCATGTGGATTATGATGCGATTCCCGCTGTTATTTATACATGGCCTGAAGTCGCTTCTGTGGGCTTTACAGAAGAACAGCTCAAAGAAAAAGGGCATGCTTATAATGTTGGTAAATTCCCCTTTACGGCGAATGGTCGTGCACGGGCTTTAGGCACTATTGAGGGTTTTGTCAAAGTCCTTTCCGATAAGCAAACAGACCGCGTGTTGGGTGTCCATATTCTTGGACCAACGGCGAGCGAACTTATTGCTGAAGCAACAATGGCGATTGAGTTCGGTGCTTCTGCTGAGGACATTGGTAGAGTTTGCCATGCACACCCAACCTTGAGCGAAGCTGTGAAAGAAGCGGCTTTAGCGACTAATCATTGCGCAATCAACATCTGATTGTTTTTTGTTTGGTTAGGAAAATTTTTGTTCTCTCCTGACTTTTGATAGGAGAAGGAGAGTGTTTTCTACTCAATATCGGGTGTGGGCCAATATCGGTGTGGATACGTGCCGTAGGTTTTCTTTTCCTATTCCTCGTTTTTGGGGGAGTTTGCTCTCCATTTAGGTGCTTTGTGGCTTATGCGGAAGAAGGGGAGGAAAACCCGTCGGCCTATCACTCTTACTTTCCGAATGGTGATGTGGGAGAGGCGTTATCAATGCCTCTTTCACCATTACCGCCAGTGTCATTGCCATCATCATCACCGTCGTTATCACATGTGGCACCAACCGTACCTACGCCAAAAACAACACCTGAAACACCAGAATCGATACCTGTACCCTCATATTCATCAACAGTGCCTATATCGACTCAACCTATATCAACACAAGAATTAACCAAAGCACCAACACAATTACAGAAACAGGACTCTCTTCAAGCGCCGATACAAGCATCAACAGCTGCACCACAAAAATCTCCCCAACCAGCACAAACTCCTTTACAAACTTCCAGCACAAAAGTCAGTTTGGACTCAATTCAGTTACCCATTTTACAAAATAATGTTGCAGAGGCAGAAGCTTTAAAACTCGCACATGATTTTGTTCAAGAGGTACCCTCAGCTCAATTTGTACCTACAGCCTATAAAACAGAATGGATTCATTTAACACGTCAACAGCTTAATCTTTTTGGTTATGTTGTTCGTCGACCGCAAGTGATTGTTGTTGTGGATCGTAACCCCCATGTTCAGCGGTTATGTTTGGTGTTAGCACTTCCTCATACCGATCAATGGCAAATTATTGGGAGCACACGCATTTCAACAGGGCGAACGGGGCGTAAACATTATTATATTACTCCTACTGGTGTTTTTACAAACACAGTCAATCGTTTAGGCTATCGTGCTCTTGGTACTAAAAACCAAAATGGCATTATGGGCAACGGGGTAAAGGGCATGCGTGTTTGGGATTTTGGTTGGCAAATGGCAGAAAAAGGCTGGCTTCCCAACCATGAAAAAGGTCTTATGCGACTTGAAATGCACGCAACAGACCCTGTCTATTTAGAGCACAGATTAGGTCATGTTGCCTCGGCTGGGTGTATTCGTATTCCTTCCGCGTTAGATGTGTTTATTGATCGGCACGGTTTGCTTGATGCAGATTATGAACACCAAGCCGCTATTGATAGACGTTTCAAAGCTGTTTTAAGAAGTGATCGAATCCCATCCCCTATTTCAGGCTTGGCGGTTGTTGTAGTCGATACCACAGGGCTTGTCACCACGCCTTTACCGCATAAATTCTCCCATATCCCACATTGTTTACCCCATAATATACCGCCGCGTACTCTAAAAATACCCTACAAACAGACGCACCCAATGGAGAAACTTTAGAGACAGTGCGAAAACAGCACAAAAAGCATTTCAAAAAATACCTCTCCCTTAAAACGCTTATCTATAAGCAACCCTAAAAGCTTTTATGGTTTTATTGGTCTATAATCGAGTGTTTGGCGTGCCAGTGAGTATAAGAAGTAGAGTATAAGTAATAGGTAAAGAGAAGTGAAATAAGACGAGAGAAGTTTTTTATTTTCTTTTTCCCTTGCATTTTCTTTATGAGTAGAATATATAACAAAATGATGAGGGGGTAATGATCGTGGTAAGTTACCTTTCTTTTGTTGCGTCTATTTTTGAGGTATTTCTTTTATAAGTAATCCCTATCCTCCTTCATACTCTGTAACCTTGTGTCAAGAATGAAAGAGGATATCCATCATGAACAACTCTCCAAGCCCGTTCAAATATGCGTATTGGATAAAAGAGATAGGGAAATGTCTCGGTAAAGGGCAAACACGAGATGCCTTGTTTTGCATCAATAAAGCTATTGAAAGTGCACAAACCGATACAGAACGAGCAGAGGCTCTTAATTTTAT